>NZ_JBIICH010000109.1:0-6858 GCF_044239005.1 Sphingorhabdus sp.
GTTCCGCTTGGGGATGGCTCTGCCTTCTTCTTCGGCGGCGACAATATGGTCGCGGATTATCTGAGCGGCGCCATCCGGACGCAGGCGAATGCGATTACCGGTTCCACCCTGACGCCTAACGCATGGTTCCCGATTTCAGCACGTTCGGGTGCCCTAGCGGGTGGTCCATGGACAGCTGGTGAAATTTCGGACGTCGAAGAAAGCACGGCCGCTGCCTATGCACGCGTCGATTTTGGCGCGGATCTTGGTGGCGCAACGCTCAGCGGCAATATCGGCATGCGTTATGTCAGCACCAAGGTGAGAAGCGGCGGTTCGTTCAGCCTGCCGACGCCCGAATATTTCGACGCTAACGGCAATCGTGATGGCATAGTCCAACTGGCGGAAGTGCAGGGCTCATGTGCCTTTATTCTCGCCAATAATATCACACCGGTGCCTGGCTATTGCGGCTTGTCGGCCGCGCGCCAAGCGACATATGCGTCGTTGTTTACAGGTGAGGTCATTTCCGACCCGCTCAACATTCGCTACACAAACTGGCTGCCCAACTTCAACGCGAAACTTGATTTCGGCAATGGCGTCTTGGTGCGTGGTGCAATCTCCAAGGGTATTTCCCGGCCAGATCTATCCGCGTTCACATCGGGTGGCGGTGCATATGACAACACCAACAATCTGCGCGCCGGTGGGCTTTTGGCCACGGGTCCGTTGCTTGCCATCAACACGGGTAACCGCTTCCTGCGCCCTGTTGAATCGGTGAACTATGACCTTTCTGTCGAATGGTATTGGGCAGAAATCGGCTCGTTAACGGTATCCGGCTTTGTAAAGGATATCAGCAATATCGTGAATAGCGGCGCCATAGTGCGTCCATTTGTCACGCCGAAGGGCGTCAACACCGATATTCTGTTCAACACACCGGTGAATAGCGACGGCGGAACATTGAAGGGCGTTGAAGTTGCTTATCAGCAAACTTACGATTTCCTGCCTGGCCTATTAAGCGGTTTGGGCGCCGGTCTGACATATACCTATGTTGATGCTGGCGATTTCAACAACGCTTCGCTCGGTTCAGAACAGAGCCCGCTTTCGGGCGGACTGCCATTGGCTGGCGTCTCGAAGCACACGGTCAATGCCGTCGGATTCTACGAAAAGGGTCCGTTGTCATTCCGCTTGGCGTATAACTGGCGGTCTGAATTTGTGCAGACACCGCGCGACGTCATCTTCCCGTTCTCGCCCATTTACGGCGAAGCGACAGGGCAGCTTGACGGATCCATCTTTGTTTCTGTGACCAAGCAATTGAAACTCGGCATTCAGGGCGTGAACTTGCTTGATGAAGTCACACAGACATCACAAGTCATCGATTTTGACGGCACCCGCGCAACGCGCTCGGCGTTCCGTAACGATCGACGCTTCACGTTCCTTGCCCGATTTGAGTTCTAACACTTAGTAACAGTGTTGCGGAAAAGCGGACCTTGGTCATATGACTTGGGTCCGTTTTTCTTTCAGCCCGCGTTTCAGGAGAAAGCTATGCCGTCCAAAATTGTCTTGCTCGGTGCTATGATCGGTTTGACGGCGTGCTGGACAACGGCGGCCACAGCACAGGCTTCAGAAAATAACTGGACGCTTGTGTGGGCCGATGAGTTTGATGGGACCAAATTGGACCGCAAAAAATGGAAGCCTGAAATATCCTGCTGGGGCGGCGGCAATCAGGAACGGCAATGCTACACCGATAGGTCCAAAAACATTAAGGTGGCCGATGGGAATCTCCATTTAATTGCGCATAAAGAGATATTTACAGGTCCCGATCTGCCTCCCGAACTTTCGAATAAGCCTTATCGACAAAAGACGCAGGAATATACCTCCGGCAAAATCCGAACGCTTGGCATTTCCAGCTGGAAATACGGAAAAGTTGAATTTCGCGCAAAGCCGCCCAAGGGCCAAGGCACCTGGCCTGCCGTGTGGATGATGCCCGCCAACAGCGTCTACGGCGGCTGGCCGCTGTCGGGCGAGATTGATATTTTGGAGGGTGTTAACCTCGGCGCCACTTGCGACACATGCACGGGCGATGTTGGCGAGAACCGGATGATCAGCGCGATCCATTTTGGCGATTATGCACCGAAAAACAAATTCCACGATACGCGCGTGGCGCTGCCATCAAACGCTTTGCCGTCCGATGACTTTCACATCTGGACGCTTGAATGGGGCGAGGGCGTCATGCGTTTCTATCTCGACGGCCGGAAATATTGGGAACGGACCAGTGCTGATTGGGAAACAGCTTCTCCGCTTGCGAAATCAAATCCCGTTGCGCCTTTTGACCAGCCCTTCTACATCATGGCCAACCTCGCTATTGGTGGTGGCCTGTCAGAGAAGAATAACGATAAAGGCGTTGCATCGGATGTAACACCTGCAGCGTTTTTGATCGACTGGATCCGCATCTACCAATGCAGCAGCGATAAGGAAAAAGGTCTGGCCTGCATGCAGGACGGCAAAGAGAGTAAGTAAGTTATGGCGAGACGCCGCCAGGCCGTCACTATTAAACATGTCGCAGCCGATGCAGGGGTTTCCCTGCAAACGGTAAGCCGCGTCATCAATAATGAGCCTAACGTCCGGCCTGCCATGCAGGAGCGGGTGCAGGCGTCTATTGATAAGCTTGGCTATGTCCCGTCCATCGCGGCGCAACGGATGAGCGGATCACGTTCGTACTTGATCCTTGCCATCAACGACCGGGAACGCACAATTGCCGATTGGCGGAACCGCCAAGGGTCGGACTGGGTAGACCAAATGCTTTTGGGCGGCATGCTGAAATGTGCCGAACATGGATACCGGATGATCTTTGAACTGGTCGATACCCACAATGATCATGTCGAGCGCGAATTGGGTGCCGCCATTGCCGCGCTGCAGCCAGACGGCGTCATCCTGACGCCACCCCACTCTGAAAACCGGCTCATCACCGGATTTCTTGCCAAGCGCAAAATCCCCTTCGCTCGCATCGGATCGATCACATCAGGGCCGGGAATAGCGATGACGATGGATGATGAGGGCTCGGCCCGACGCGCAACCGAACATCTCATCGCGCTTGGCCATAGCAGGATCGGTTTCATTGCTGGCCCCAAGGAATATGACCTGTCCAACTGGCGTATCGACGGGTGGCGCGAGGCGATGACCAGCACCGGCCTTTCCTGCGATGCCTTATGCGTCAGAGGCGATTTTGGATATGATAGCGGTGTGCTGGCGGCAAACGCGTTGCTCGACTTGCAAGACCCGCCCACGGCGATCATCGGCAGCAATGACCAAATGACGCTTGCTGCTTTGGATGCAGCCAAGACGCGTGGTTTAAACATTCCCTGCGATCTATCCCTTATCAGTTTCGACAACACGCCCGTTGTGCGTTTTACCGTGCCCGAACTGACTGCGGTTGATCAGCCCATTGCCGCAACCTTTTCGAAGGCGGTAGAGCTATTGATTACCAATGGTGACGCGCTTGTGCCGCATCAACCTGTTGTCATTGAAGGCAGCCTTATTGAGCGCAGCAGCACCGCACCACCGTCTGCACATGGTCGCGCCTAAATCTGCGGACAGCGGCCGGCAGTCGGCAACGTTCATGTATTTGTACGCGCTCGCCGTATCCGGCGGTGCCGTCGCCTATATGCCGTTTCTGACGATATTGCTGCCGCTGCGCGCGACAGACATCTCCGGCACGGACGCGCTTGGCATGTTGGCGATAGCGGCCTTTCTGGGCGCTATCGCCGCAAGCATGGCCAATATCGGTTTTGGATGGGCCAGTGACAAAACCGGCAAACGCCGCCCGTGGATATGCGCCGGATTAGCCGTATCAACGGCTTTGCTCCTCGCCACAGCTTACGCCAAAAGCCCGGCGGCGATGATCGCCATCATCATACTCTGGCAAATTGGCCTGAACATGATGCTCGCGCCCTTAAGCGCGTGGGCCGGTGATACCATTCCCGATTCCCAAAAGGGCTTCCTTGGCGGTCTATTGGCGCTCGCGCCCGGTATGGGCGCGCTTTCAGGCGCGTTTGTAACGATGAACGATGCTGTTCCATCGGAGCACCGTGAAATCATTATCGCGATGTTGGTGATAGCCATGGTCAGTCCGGTGGTGATTTTTGGCAGACCGATATCGATGCCGGAGTTGAACACCGCGCCGACGGATCAAACAACCGATGGGGAACAGAGCGCCGTAAAACGGCACGCTGCCGTTAAAATGTGGATTGCGCGCTTATTGATCCAAATTGCGGAAGCCTCATTATTTGCGTTTCTGCTTTTGTGGTTCCGCAGCGTCGATCCGGATTTCGGCGAAAATAATGCGGCGAATATCTTTGCGCTTGTTCTGGGTGCGGCTGTGTTTTTAGCATTAGCTGCCGGCCGCTGGTCCGACCGCGCAAACCGCCCCATTCCACCGCTCATATGTGGGGCAGCGGCAGCATCGGCCGGACTGATCATCATGTCGGTTTCGTCATCTTTACCGGTAGCCATCGCCGGCTATGTGGTCTTTGGTTTGGCGAGCAGCCTGTTTCTGGCGCTGCACTCAAGCCAGACGTTGAGGGTGCTCCCGCGTCCACAGACGCGCGGACGGGATTTGGGCATTTTCAACCTGACGAACACCGTGCCATCGCTCATCATGCCATGGCTGACACTCGCTTTGGTGCCCACTTATGGCTTTGGCAGCCTGTTTCTGCTGCTCGCGGGGCTGGCGGTCATCGCGTGCCTGTTATTGGCAACAATGCCGCGCCAGCATGCGCGCGATTAGGCAGGCTTGCGCGCGTAGATCCCGAATGCCGCGATGACCGCATAGCAAAGCATCGGTAGCGTGAACGCTATCGCCAGGCTTCCGGTCACGTCAGCGATGATGCCCGTGAGCAGCGGAACAACAGCGCCGCCGACGATGGCGACGTTGATGATGCCGGAACCGTCGGCAGCGCGTGACCCGAGCTTTTCACAGGCCAGCGTGAAGATCGTCGGGAACATGATCGCATTGGTCAGGCCGACGGCCAGCAAGGCATAGCCCGCAACTTCGCCCGTGCTTTGTGTGGAAAAGATCAGCAGTGCAATTGCGGCCACCGATACAGACGCCAGCACCTTACCCGGGCTAAGCACACGCAGCACCGCAGAGCCGATGAACCGGCCCACCATGGCGCCGCCCCAATATAGGCCAATAAGCTTGCCAGCGTCTTGCTCGGGCAAAGCCATGACATGATCTTGCATCAAATAATTGACGATGAGCGAACCAATCGCGACTTCGGCGCCGACATATAGGAAAATGCATAAAGCACCGAAACCGAAACGAGGCCGCTTCAACAAGTCGAGGCCAGCCAAGCCCTCGCTCGCTTCATGCTTTTCGCCCTTCAGCGCATCGCGAAACAGCCATACCACTGCGGCAACAATCGCCAGTGCCACGGCAATACCCAAATAGCCGTTCACAATGGCTTGGCTCTCTGCAGTGCGATAGGCGTCGAGCTCCACACCGGATAGTTGGTCAGCGGTTACCGTCGCGAGGCTGCCAAGGATAAGGATCGAACCAACGATCGGGAAAACCGTGGTGCCAAGGGAATTGAACGCTTGAGCAAAGGTCAGGCGGCTATGCGCCGTGGCAGGCTTACCAAGAATGGAGATCAAGGGGTTGGAAACCACTTGGACAATGACCACACCGCTTGCCAACACAAACAATGCCAACAGGAATACGCCATAGGTCGCGGTCTGGCTCGCGGGAATGAACAACAGGCAGCCCCCCATCATCGTCAAAAGGCCGGCAACCGCGCCGCGCATATAGCCAATTTTCTTCACGAGCCGCGCGCCGGGAATGCCGATGACGGCATAAGCGGCAAAGAAACAGAACTGCACAAGCATCGCTTGCGTGTAATTGAGCGTAAACAGCTCTTTTAACTTTGGGATGATAACATCGTTGAGGCTTGTGATGCCGCCGAAGATGAAGAACAGCCCCATCACGAACAATTGCAATTGCGGTGCGTCGATATGGGTATCGCCATTATCTGCTGACGCAGATGCGCCGGGTGCCAATGCCATCTTCTCTCTCCCTTGGTGTTAGCGCGTTTTGCCGGGGCAGGACGCGCCTTTTTTTGTCGTTTCGATATGAATGTTGCGAATTGTCGCAACAAGGCCTTTCGCCGCCTGCATACGTATCGGGGAACCGACCGCGTCCAACTTCGCGCCAGCCGCGGCAAAGCAGCGCAGCGGAATGCGGGTTTGTGTGGGCGTTCCCGTTGGCAATGCGCGCATCGTGCTGTTTATATCAAGCGCAGCGCCACCAAAGGACAGCATGACTGAACCGGTCGCTGGCTGATCAATTCGCCAGTCGATGAGCAGCGACCAGTCTTCCTTCAACGGCTTGCTCAAATCGACAGCAGGCCCGTTGACAACGAAAGCGCCATCGGCGTTCCAAGTGAATTGCCGCGCATCTTCCTGTGCGGACATATCAACAGCCCGCGCGCTAATCGACCCGTCCATCTGTAAATTCCAAGGTGCGGGCACCTTGCCACGGACGAAATATTGCGTGGCGATGGTCAGCGATGACATATCGACGCGCGGGTCTTCGTTAACCGGAGCAAGCTTGCTCGATTGCGTGTAATCGAGGCCATAGCCGAGCGGGAAAAGCGGCGCATCGATCGGTGACCGCGCATCTGCCGGCCAACTGAAAGGCAAGCGTCCGGTGAAGTCACGCAGTGGCTTTCCATTTGCGCCTGCGACCAACACATCGGCGACACCCCGGCCTTGCGTGCCCGGCAACCATGCAGCCACAAAAGCGTCGGCTTGGTTGATAAGCTTGCCGGTAAACATGGGCCGTCCAGATAGGAACAGGACCACAACAGGAATATTCTGCGCCTTCAATCGCGC
>NZ_JBIICH010000110.1:0-6828 GCF_044239005.1 Sphingorhabdus sp.
TTGTCGATCCTCATGATCGTCTCCATCGTGCCATGGAACGAAATCGAAGTTGGCGCATCGCCATTTGCCCAAGCTTTGCGCGTCATGGGTTATCCCGCCGCCGATCTGATTATGAATAGCATCGTGCTTGTGGCCGTGTTGTCGTGCCTGAACTCGGGCATCTATATCACCTCACGCGCCATGTTCGGTCTCGCCAAAAATGGTGATGCGCCGCAATCTTGTGTGCAATTGAGCAAAGCAAAAGTGCCTGCCCGTGCGATCCTGATCGCGAGCCTCTTCAGCTATGTCGCACTTGCCGCATCGGTGCTGTCGCCGGACAGGGTGTTCAATTTTCTGGTGAATGCTTCGGGTGCGATCATGCTGTTTATCTATCTGCTGATTGCTTGGGCGCAATTACGGCTCCGCGCCGATTTCGAAGCGACTGCGCCTGACAAGCTGAAGCTCAAAATGTGGTTCCATCCTTATGGCACATGGACGGCCATTGCAGGGATGGTCGGCGTTCTGGTGCTGATGGGCGTTTCGACATCGCACTCCATTGAACTTTGGACCAGCGTTCTCGTGGCAGCGCTCTTTCTGGCTGGATATTGGGTCAAATGCCGCGTGCAAGCAAAGCAGTGGAAAAGTTAATGCCCACCAAAATTTTCCGGACGCAACAATCTTTTCAATCACGGATAATGGCCTGCTTATCGCATAAGCATATGAAACTGGTTGCTGGAGCGAATGGATGAAACTGGAAAACGACCCCCTAGCGGCATTTTGGATGCCGTTCACTGCGAACCGGGCGTTCAAAACCACGCCGCGTCAGCTGGCGTCGGCAAAGGACATGCATTATACCAGCGACGACGGACGTCAGATCCTTGACGGTACCGCGGGCCTATGGGCGGTAAACGCAGGCCACTGCCGCGCACCGATTGTCGAGGCGATCCAGAAATGCGCGGCCGAGCTGGACTATGCCCCGCCATTCCAATTGGGGCACCCGCTTGCGTTTGAACTGGCGTCGCGATTGGCGACGATCATGCCTGAGGGGCTGGACCGCATTTTCTTTACCAATTCGGGATCCGAATCGGTCGACACTGCATTGAAGATTGCGCTCGCCTATCAACGCGCCATCGGACAAGGCACGCGCACGCGCCTGATTGGACGTGAGCGTGGTTATAATGGTGTTGGCTTTGGCGGTATCTCAGTCGGCGGCATCGTCAACAACCGGCGGCAATTTGGCACCTTGTTAACGGGCGTCGATCATCTGCCGCACACCCATAATCTGGAACATAACGCCTTCACCATGGGTCGCCCAGAATGGGGCGCGCATCTGGCCGACAATCTGGAAGCTATCGTCGCGCTGCATGGTGCCGAAACCATTGCCGCCGTCATTGTTGAACCCATGGCCGGGTCAACCGGTGTTCTGGTACCCCCGATTGGTTATCTCGAAAAACTGCGCGAGATCACACGCAAGCACGGCATTGTGCTGATCTTTGACGAAGTCATCACCGCCTTTGGCCGTGTCGGCGGCACAACGGCATCCGAAACGCTCGGCGTGACGCCAGACATCATCACGATGGCAAAGGGCCTTACCAACGCCGCTGTGCCTATGGGCGCGGTTGCGGTCAGCCGCCACATCCATGACGGTGTGGTAGAGGGCGGCCCTGATGGCATCGAATTGTTCCACGGCTACACTTATTCCGGCCACCCCTTGGCAGCGGCAGCAGCCCTTGCGACACTTGACCTATACAAGTCGGAGGGGATTTTTGAGCATGCGAGCTCGCTGCACGGTTATTGGCAGGATGCGGTGCACAGCCTGAAGGGCAAACGGCACATTATCGATATCCGCAATATGGGCATTGTTGCTGCCATAGAGCTTGCGCCACATGCAGGCGGCGTTGGCAAGCGGGGCATGCAGTTGTTCCACAAATGCTTCGACAATGGTGTATTGGTCCGCGCGACCGGCGATATCATCGCATTGTCGCCACCGCTCATTCTGGAAAAAACGCATATCGACGAAATCGTTGGACGTATCGGCGAGCTCATTGAAACCGTCGACTAAAGCGACAGCACAATCTTTCCGACATGCTGCTTCGTCAAAAACGCTTCTTGCGCTTTGACGATGTCGAATAAGTCGTAAGTGGCTGCGACCAAGGGCCGGATTTCGCCGCGTTCAATATAGGAGACGAGGTTTGCAAAAACCTCCGGCTCTAAAACCGTGCAACCGATCAGGCGCAAATCCTTGAGATAGAGCGTCCGAAGATCAAGATCGACAACAGGCCCCGAAATCGCACCCGATACGCCATAGCGGCCGCCGCGCTTAAGCACGTTCAGGATCTCGCCGAACTGCGCACCGCCGACAATATCGACAGCGGCGTCAAAACATTCTTGCCCGAACAATGATAGCAGATTGGCGTCACGCGGTATGACTTGGGACGCGCCGAGCGCGCGGACGCTATCGGCTTTTGCATCCGCCGCCATGGCGATGACCTCTGCGCCGCGCCGCTTCGCAAGCTGGACTGCCGCGGAGCCAACGCCACCTGATGCCCCCGTGATGAGTACGCGCTCACCAGCCTGCAGATTGATACGGGTCAGGATGTTTTCCGCAGTTCCATAAGCGCAGGGAAAGCTAGCCAGTTCGATGTCAGATAACGCAGATTCAACGCGGTGCGCATGAACCGAAGGAACGCAGGCATAGTCCGCAAAGCCGCCATCGACTTCTGATCCGAAATAGAGAATGTCGTAACGGCTCGCGCCGCAAAAGACGGGTTCGACCAAGACCCGTTCTCCGATACGGGCGGGATCGACATTATCGCCGACTGCGACAATCCTTCCGCACGCATCGGCACCCTGAATGCGCGGAAATTGAAACGCGGCACCGGACCAGCCATCATCGCCAGCGCCTTCAAGTCCTTCTGCAGCGCCCGTCTCCGTCGCCTCTGCGACCGATTTGGAATACCAGCCAATGCGCGTGTTGATATCCGTATTATTGACGCCCGCCGCGCCAACACGGACCAGGACATCATCAACACCCGGCTTCGGTACTGGCACATCATCACGCAATTCCAGCTTTTCATAACCACCATGGCCGGTCAGCAAAACTGCCCGCATGTTGGCGGCGATGGTCACTCGGCCCGCGCCAGCCCGAACTGGTTCAAATACCATTTCTGGAACTTAAGAACGCTGCCTTCTTGGTCGGAATAGCGCCCCGGGCGGTAACGGCTCGACATAATGCCGGCCTGATTATTTTCAGTGATGACTTTGTCCTGCGTGGTTGTCGCGTGATAGCCCCAGATCATCTTTTCAATGTCAACCTGGTCCTCCGTCGCACGGCCATCGACAAGCCAGATCATTTCCACATCGGTTTCCAGCGCGCCGCGCGGCGTGAACTGGAACAGGATGGCGAAATGGTCGTCGGCAACAATTTGGCTGAACGGGCTGAAGCTCAGGTGCATCCGGCCGCCATCTGCCTTTGTCCGTTTGCCCATCAATGGCGCAGGCGCTGAACCGTCTTGCGTTTCCGATGACCAGCCATCCTTGTTCATCCGTTGCATCAACAGACGCAGATGGCTGCTTTCGGGGGCGTCGTCGATATTACCGATTGGCCGACCTGCCGCTGCTGCGCTCGCTTCCCAAGCCTGCAACTTGGGCGTGAAACTTGCAATAGCGTCAGCAGGCCCCGAACTTGGCCCTGCGCCAACGGCAACGATCGACTCTGATGCATGCATCGAGCAGAATTCCGGATGCGAAGGCACGCAATGGTAGCATTCAAAGAAATTCTCGATGACCAGCTTCCAATTGGCGGTCGTGGGGTAGCTGCCGGCGTGCGCGATCCGGGCATCAGCAAAACCGTGATAGTCGAGAATTGCGCCCATGTCGCCAAAGGTCGCATCAAAATCGTCCGGTTCGCCCTCGCTCATGTTGATAAAAATCAGGCCATGAAAAACGCGGATATGGCACGCGAACAGACTGTTTTCGGCTTTGTCGAAATCCTCCGGCATTAACCGCGCGGAGATCAAGCGGCCATCAAGCCCAAATGTCCATGCATGATAGGGGCAGACCAGGCGCGGCGCATTACCGCTTTCCGACTGACAAATCGTCGAACCCCGGTGGCGGCAGACGTTGAAGAATGCGCGGACACTTTCGCTGTTTTCACGAATAACGATAATCTGTTCATTACCGACCCGGTACAGGAAATAATCACCTTTTTCCGGGATGCGTGACACATGGCCGGCCAGCAGCCATTTCTGGCTGATGATTTCATCAAAGTCCGCTTTGAACACCGCATCGCTGGTGTAAAATTCCTGATCAAAGCTGTATCCAACCTGCGTGTTCGCAGCGAGGCGGCCCATAAGTTCAGTGTGCGACATTAGATTTTGATCCGTGCATTTGTGGGGTCATAAAAAGGTTTGAGCGACGCGGTGACGGGATAGCGGACACCGGCAATCTCGATTTCATAATCATCAGCGCCAATTGGCCCGACGACACCGCCGTCGGCGGCATCGACATAGCCAAGCCCGCACGCGCCGCCCAGCGTATGGGCATACATTCCGGAACGAATATAGCCGGCAATCCGGTCGCCCTGCCAAATCGGTTCATTGTGATACAGCATTGGTTCGGGTGATTTGACCAAGAACTGCACAAGGCGCTGCTTAAGGCCGGCTTCCTTCTGCGCGGCCAAAGCCTCACGCCCGATGAAGCCACCCGCCTTGTCCATCTTCACAGCAAAGCCAAGGCCAGCTTCCAACGGTGTATCCTCATCCGTGATGTCATGGCCCCAGTGGCGATAGGCCTTTTCCATGCGAAGCGCGTTCAGCGCATGATAGCCGCAATGTTTCAATCCAAACGCCGCGCCAGCCGCGACGATCGCATCATATACGCCCGCCATGAACTCGGTGGGAATATACAGCTCCCACCCCAGCTCACCGACATAGGTGATGCGTGATGCGCGCACGATGGCATAGCCCAGCTCAATCTCTTGCGAGGTCGCAAAGGGGAACGCCTCATGCGACAGGTCATTGGGGCTAATCGATTGCAGCAAAGCGCGGCTGTTGGGCCCCATGATCGAAATCACGCCCATGCCCGACGACACATTGGTCAGCACCGCATGTGCATCTTCGGGCGTATGGCGTTTCAACCAGTTGAAATCCTTCACCTCGGTTTCAGCGCCGGTGACGATCAGATATGCGGTTTCCGAAAGGCGTGTGACGGTCAGGTCAGCCTCAATCCCGCCCTTTTCATTGAGCCATTGGGTATAGACCAGCTTGCCCGGGGCAACATCGACGTCGTTCGCGCAGACGCGGTTGAGCACGGCCATGGCGTCGCGGCCTTCAAGACGGAATTTGGCGAAACTTGATTGGTCGAACAGGCCAACCGCTTCGCGCACAGCCTTGCATTCCGCCGCATTGGCTTCAAACCAGTTCTGGCGGCCATAGCTATATGCATATGCGGGCGTGCTGCCGGGTTCACCATACCAGTTGGCGCGTTCCCAACCAAAAGCTTCGCCAAAACACGCACCTTGCGCGACGAGCCGGTCGTGCAATGCCGATTTGCGCACCCCGCGTGCGGTTTCATATTGCTTGAACGGATAATGCGTCGCGTACAATAAGCCGAGGCTTTCGGTAACGCGTTCGCGCAGATATTTGCGGTTAATCTGGAACGGCATGTTGCGGCGGATATCGACGGTCCACAGGTCTGCAGGCGGAATACCATCGCGGATCCAGTCCGCCATGACCTTACCCACGCCGCCCGCGGATTGCAGGCCGATGGAATTGAGGCCAGCCGCGACAAAGCAGCCTTTCAATTCGGCGCTTTCACCCAGATGGTATCGCACGTCCGGGGTGAAACTTTCGGGACCGCAGAAGAATTTTTGAATGCCCGCTTTTTCCAACGCAGGCACACGGCGCATTGCATCAATCAGCAATGGTTCGAAATGTTCAAAGCTTCCTGCAATTTCATCGAAACAGAAATCTTCGGATATGCCGTCCATACCCCACGGCCGCGCATTGGGCTCAAATGCGCCGACAAGCAGCTTGCCCGCGTCATATTTATAATAACCACAATAATCATAATCACGCAGAACCGGCAGTGTATTGTCGATGCCTTCGACGCCTTCGAATAGAACATAATAATGCTCACATGCGTGCAATGGCGCAGCAACGCCAACGCTGGCGGCCAAATCACGTGTCCACATGCCACCGCAGATAACGACATAATCGGCGTCAATCGAACCATCGTCCGTATCCACGCCCGTGATGCGATCACCATTGTGACGAATTCTGGTGACTTTGGTGTTTTCAAAGATTTTGGCGCCACCGGTGCGGGCACCCTTGGCCAAGGCCTGCGTGATATCGACTGCATTTGCATAGCCGTCGCTTGGGATATGAATCCCGCCGACGACATCATCGACATTGACGATATGGGCCAGTTCTTTGATTTCTTGTGGTGTTACGACATGCACGGGCAGGTCAAATACCTTGGCCATGGATGCGCTGCGCTTCAGCTCCTCAAAGCGTTCGGCATTGGTGGCCATCGATATCGAACCGCACTGGCGATAGCCCGTTGCCTGGCCCGTTTCTGCCTCAAGCCCGCGATAGAGCTCGCCGGTATATTTTGCGAGCTTGGTCATGTTGATGCTGGGCCGCAATTGCCCAACCAACCCCGCGGCATGCCATGTCGTGCCGCTGGTCAATTGCTTGCGTTCCAGCAAGACCACGTCGTCCCAACCGATCTTGGTCAGGTGATATGCAATCGAACAGCCGATGACACCGCCACCGATGATGACGACTTTTGCCTTTTTGGGTAATTCAGCCACGCGGATCAGACCTTCATCTTGGCGTTATCAGGATC
>NZ_JBIICH010000111.1:0-6768 GCF_044239005.1 Sphingorhabdus sp.
TACCGCCGGCGTGCAGTTGGGTCATGATGACCTCAGCTGCGGAAACGCCTTCTTCCTTGTGCATGCCCGTCGGGATGCCGCGGCCATTATCTTCGACCGAGACCGATCCGTCGGCGTTCAATTCGATAAGCACCAGATCGCAATGTCCGGCGAGCGCTTCGTCGATTGCGTTGTCCGATACTTCGAACACCATGTGGTGCAGGCCGCTGCCGTCATCGGTGTCGCCGATATACATTCCCGGCCGCTTGCGAACCGCGTCGAGGCCCTTGAGAACCTTGATGCTGTCGGCACCATATTCGTTCTGATTTGGGTTGGCTGCGCTGTCCGCAGACGGGTTATTTTCGGAGTTTTCCGGGATTTGATCTGTCATCGGTGGACTATAGGCCCCAAGGCCGAAAAGCCCAAGGGAAAGCGGCAATAAAGGGCTATTTTTCCACAATCTTTTGCGGCTGCCGCTTGCTGCGTTTTTGGGTGGCGGCCTGCGGCGAAAAATTAAGCGGTGAAAGTTTTCGATATCGCGCTAAATCATCGCATGCGCATCTAAGGGATAGGCACAAAACGTGATGAATATCGAGACGGAACTGGAAAAGAGCTTTGGCGACTTTGGCGCACTTATCGGTGCTTGGGGTGCAGAAAAACCCGACGCGCTCGCGCTCGCTGACAAGTTCACCACGGTTTCCTGGAGCCAAGTTGCGCAGCTAACGTCACGCATTGCAGCGCAGCTTCAGCGCGATGGCCTTCAGCATGGTCAGGCGGTCGCCATTTTGGGCATGAGCAACATCAATTATGCGCTGGTCTATTTGGCTGCAGTGCGTGCAGGCGGCTGCGCTGCGCCGCTGACGACATCCGCCACCCCGGCGCAATTGTCCGCGATGTTGCGGGACTCAGGGGCGATGCATCTGTTTGTTGATGCGGCAAAACTGGCTGAACTTGGCGGTATAGACTTGGGCGATGTGCGCATTGTCATATTGGATAATGGCGAGGCACCACACCCAAGCCTTGACGCTTGGATGGCCGAAGAGGACGCAACATTTGCAGCAGCCGCACCTGCGCCGAATGATCCTTTCAACATTATTTATTCGAGCGGAACGACAGGCACGCCAAAGGGCATCATCCATTCGCACGCCATGCGCTGGCACCAGATGGCAGGTGGTTTCAAATCCATTTACAGCCGTGACACCCGTTCCTTGGTCTCCACGCCCTTATATTCAAACACGACGCTCGCCGTGTTCCTGCCGACCATGTGCCATGGTGGATTTGCGCGGATCATGGATAAGTTTGATGTCACTGGCTATCTTGGCCATGCGCAGGCCGACCGGACAACGCATACAATGCTGGTGCCCGTCCAATATCAGCGGATCATGGCGCATGATGGTTTTGCACAATACGATCTTTCGAATTTCATCATCAAATTTTGCACCAGCGCGCCATTCCCGGCGGAGTTAAAGGCCGATGTCGTCAAACGCTGGCCCGGCGGGCTCGTCGAAATTTACGGGATGACCGAGGGCGGCGTCGTCTGCATGTTGCAGGCGCATAATTTCCCCGACAAGCTGCACACCGTGGGTCAGCCCGTGACGGGCCATGAACTGATCGTCCTTGATGAAGACGACAATCGCCTTCCTGCTGGATCAAAAGGTGTTTTAACGGGCCGGTCACCCACCATGATGTCCGGCTATAAGAACCAACCGGAAAAGACGCGCGAGATGGAATGGCGCGACGAAGATGGCAATATCTGGCTCAAAACCGGAGACATCGGGATTGTCGATGAAGACGGCTTTGTTTCCATTGTCGGGCGCGCGAAGGATATGATCATCTCCGGCGGGTTCAACATTTACCCCAAAGATCTGGAGGAGCTGCTGGAGGCGCAAGCGGAGGTGGCAGAGGCTGCCGTGGTCGGCATGCCGTCGGATGCGTGGGGCGAGACGCCGGTTGGCTTTGTGCGGTTACATCCCGACGCCAGCAGCACGCCCGATGCTATCTTGGAACGGGTGAATGGGCAGCTTGGTAAGACCCAACGCATATCGGTGCTATATCCCATCGACGAAATGCCGCGCAGCCATATCGGCAAGTTGCTGAAAACCGATTTGCGGACATTGGCGGCGGAATTGCAAAATGGACGGTAAATTTGGCCCGGACCTGACGGCGGTTATTTCCGTTCTGCAAACGGCACTGACCCCCGCCTTTTTGCTGGTTGCGGTGGGTAGCTTGCTCAATGTCCTCACGGGCCGACTTTCGCGCATTGTGGACCGGTCACGCGACCTGCAGCGGCAATATGCCCAGACCGACGGGAAAGCGCATGAACGGGTCGTCACCGAACTGCGCATTATTGAAAAGCGCATGCGTGTGGTGGGAAGATCGATATTGTGCGCGGTGTTATCCGCAATTTCGGTGTGCATCATGATCGTTGTGTTGTTCGTCATGGGGCTGACCAATATTTCCGCAGCATGGATCGCTGTGGCCGTATTCATGCTGGCACTGGCGCTGTTGTCGGCTTGCCTGTTTCAATTCGTGCACGAGATCCGGCTGGCAACTTATGCGATATATGTGCCCGAGGAATATCTTGAGCTACCGGCGCCTACGGAACGCAAGCGGCGTAAGGCGAAGTAACGCGCGGGCGCGTAGTTAGCTTGCCTTGCTGCCCAATAATTGAACGCGGGCGACAACTTCGTCGCGGATCGTGGGCGTCACAAACTTGCCAATTTCGCCACCATATATGGCGATTTCCTTCACCAACCGTGACGCGATGGGCTGAAGCGAGACATCGGCCATCAGGAATAGTGTTTCGACGCGGTCATTCAGCTGGCGGTTCATACCCGTGAGTTGATATTCATATTCGAAATCGGTCACGCCGCGAATGCCGCGAATGACCGTGCTTGCGCCATGTGCTTCGGCAAAGTCCATCAGCAGTGAATTGAACCCGACGACGCGGATATGATCTGCGCCGATTGTCGCAACTTCGCGCTCGACCATCGCGATACGCTCTTCATCGGCAAACATCGGCGATTTCGACGCGTTGGTGGTCACGCCAATGATGAGTTCGTCGACAAGCTTTGCGCCGCGCCGGATGATGTCCATATGGCCCAAGGTGATGGGGTCAAAAGTTCCGGGATATACGCCAATCCGGTGGGTCATCAGCGATCTCTTTCCGTGATATAATTTGCAATAGCGCGCAACAAATCCGCCTCTGCGCCATAGCTTGATAGATAATCATTGGCTTGCTGGACCAGCATTTCGGCCTGTTGCTTGGCGCGATCAAGCCCCATCAGCGACACAAATGTACCCTTGCCCGCCTCGGCATCTTTCTGCAGCGCCTTGCCAGCCAGTTCGGGGTCACCTTCGACATCCAAAATGTCATCGGCAATTTGAAAGGCAAGGCCAATGTCGCGGGCATAGCCCCGCAAATGCGCGCGGCCTTCGGGTGGAATGTGGCCCAAAATGGCGCCCATTTCGACGCTTGCGGCAATAAGCGCGCCGGTTTTCAATGCCTGCAGGCGCATCACCGTTTGCAAATCGAACGATGCGTTCTCCGCCTCAATGTCCATCATTTGGCCGCCTGCCATGCCTTCAGGGCCACTGGCCAGCGCCAGCGTCGACACCAGTTCGCCACGCACAAATGGGTCGCTATGGGTATCTGGATTGGCCAAGATTTCAAAGGCAAGCGCATGCAGCGAGTCACCCGCCAAAACCGCGGTTGCTTCGTCAAATGCGCGATGCACGGTGGGTTTGCCACGGCGCAAATCATCATCATCCATGCAGGGCAGGTCGTCGTGCACCAACGAATAGACGTGAATGGCCTCAACCGCCGTACCGACGCGCAAAGCTGTTTTGCGGTCGACATTGAACAAGGCTGCGGTGGCCGTTACCAGCAAGGGACGAAGACGCTTGCCGCCGCCAATCGTAGCGTGCCGCATGGCTGCATATAAACGGTCGCGTGCGTCCCCGGGTAATGTCAGCAGCGTGTCGAATTCTTGGTCAACATCTGCTGCAATACTGGTCAGCGCATCTTGAAGCAGCGAAGATGTCGATAGCTCCGACATTACATTCATCCCGCGTCGAACGATGTGGTGCCCGTTGGCGCACCGTCAGGGCCGAGCGTAATCGCCTCAATCCGGGCCTTCGCCATATCAAGCCGTTGCTGGCACAGCGCCCGCAGCGTGTTGCCGCGCTCATATAGAGCAATGGATTCATCAAGCGGCGCTTCACCGCTTTCCAGCTTGTGGACGATATCTTCAAGCGCGCGCAGCGCCTGTTCGAAATTCAGTTCAGCAACGTCGTCAGTCATCACACTGCAATGACGCGGGGTGGGCGACGGGTCAAGTGTTCGCGCTACCGAATTTTATACGCCGGCCTTTAACAACCAGTCGTGGAAAATCTTGACGGCGCGCTGCTTCAGCGCGCGGGGGCGGCACACGAACCAATAGCTATAGGGGCTTTCGACCTCTGCATTGAAAAGCCGCGTCAGGCGTGGATCACGCGCGTCCGAAAAATGGCTTCCGTGCATGATCGCGACGCCCAGCCCATTGGCGGCAGCTTCAAGCATGAGCGCGCCGCTATCCAAACTATCAATGGCGGCGGGTTTTAAACGGGGTACGCCCATGGCTTGACGCCAGGCGTCGAATATCATGGGCATATCGCTGTGGACCATGATCGTATGTTTGGCCAGATCTTCTGGCTTTTGCACATTGTGCTCCTTGGCCCATTGTTCCGACGCGATTGCATAGACAAGGTTACGGTCGAGGCGAACGCTGTAGAGTTTTGGGTCAACCTCGGCCGCGATAATGATCGCGGCATCAATCACGTCGCCCAACAGATTTTCCGCATGGCCGGAGGTATCGACGTCGATATGCAATTTCGGGAAAGCTTTCCGCAATTCGGGGAGGCGGGGGATAAGGCGTTGTGAACCAAAAAGCGGGAGCAAGCCAAGGCGCAGGCGATATTCGCCGCCACGGCCAGCAAGCTCTTCAACAGCTTCGGCCATCGCGTCCATCGCGGGCTCGACAGCAGCCAGCAAGGTTTCGCCATCGGCGTTAATGACCATGGCTTGGGCACGGCGGTCGAACAGCGATTTGCCGATAAAGTCTTCAAGCGCCTTTATGCGGCGGCTTAAGGCGGGAGGTGACAGCGCCAATTCACTGGCGGCCGCTTTGGCCGAACCCAGTTTGGCGACGCGCAAAAAGGCTTCCAATGACCGTAATGGTGGCAATCTGCGCATGTCATCTCCTTATTTTGTCGCACTGCAACAAAAGTGACTTGATTCTGCGATCGTGCAAATGCCGCGGAATTCATGATATTCTTATAAATAGCAGTTGCAGGATATGCAACTGCTATTGCACTGTTCGCACTTGCACAAAAAATGAAAACTCGCGATAGGGGACAAGCCTTATAGGCATCCTCTCCTAAAGACTTTTTCAGGGTCGGCTTCGGTCGGCCCTTTTTTTGCGTAAAATCTGTGTCCGTTCGTCGCAATTTTTCCGAACGACATATAATGTGCCGGCTCCGCGATGGTGCTGCATGCACCCTACGCTTCGTCGGGAACAATCAACGCCCGTCTGCCCCAAATGATCAGAAAGACCAATGAGGCAGAGATGAGAATGAAGGTTGCTGGCTCCCACCAGCTCAAAAGGGCGACACCGACGGCTGGCGCGAAAATATAGGCTGCACCATTGATCGAGGCGATTTTGCCGGCGACATCGCCTTGCTCGTGCCGCCGGACCGCCAATGAGGCACCTGCGGTAAATCCCGGCCGGAACAGCCCAAAGCCCAAAGACGCAATCGCAAAGCCAGTGCTGATGCCGTAAAAATCGTGGCTAACGCCCGTTAATATGGTGCCAATCAGCGCCAGTATTGAACCCCAAAGCACGGAACTGCGTGCGGCGAGCGACAAGATCGGGATGAGGCCCCATTGCGCCAATAACGTCGCCATTGCGCCTATCAGCATGACGGAGCCACTGGCCTGCACCGCTTCCCAAGGGCGATCATGCAGCCCAAGCCGATCGCGGACGAGGAAACCGACGACGCCAAGGATGATTGCCTGCGCGTGCCCGCCAATCAGGCCCGCAATAAGCCAGGGCGCCATTCTTTCATCGCGCCATGGCAAGCGAACTTCTTCATCGGGTAGGGAACCCAGCGCTTCGCCATCGACGTCTTCGGTATCGAGCGTGTTCATGGACGCAGAATTGGGATAGGCAGCAACCGAACCGCGCGCGGCAAAGCGCGGCGTGTCGTTCGGCAACAGCACATGCAATGCGATCAGTACCGCGACGCCAAATATCGCAAACATGATCAACGGTCCGGCCAGCCCAAAGGGCGGGAACAACAAATAATGCGCGGTCGCCGGGCCAATGACGGTGCCCACGCCGAACGACGATGCAAGCATCGACAATGCCTTTGTCCGTTCCGCGCGTTCGGTTCGTGCGGCAACATAAGCCTGAACCGCGGGCGGGGCAGCAGAACCAAAACCGCCATAAAGGCTGCGGAAGATCGCAAAGAGTATGAATGTAACGATTGGGCCGATCAGGCCGGCGAGACCAAGCCACAAGACCAATCCGCAAAGGCCCATTGATGAGATGAAGCCAATGATGCCAACACTCATCAATTGCTTGCGGCCCCGCCGGTCGGACAAGCGCGCCCATTTGGGTGCGGTGATGACCCATAAAAGTGCAGACCAGCTAAACGCCAGGCTGACCAACACGTCGGGCATATCCAGTTCGCTTGCGATGGCCGGCAATGCGGACTGCATCGCCGTATTGCCTGCGGCGGCCACGAGCA
>NZ_JBIICH010000015.1:0-26467 GCF_044239005.1 Sphingorhabdus sp.
TTCGGGGCAATGCCCGCGCGATGCTGACGGCGGAGCGGTCCGCGCTGAACACGGTCCAACATCTTTCGGGCATCGCCACGCTAACACGGCAATATGTCGACGCGATTTCGGGCACGGGCTGCACCCTTTTGGACACGCGCAAAACCATTCCCGGGCTTCGCGTGCTTGAAAAATACGCCACGCGCATGGGCGGGGCCACGAACCACCGCATGGGCTTGTGGGATGCCGCGATGATCAAGGACAATCATGTGGCGGTCGCAGGCGGAGTGGCAGAGGCGGTACGCCGCGCACGCGAAGCAGGCGTCGAACGCATCATATTAGAGGTCGATAGCATCGCGCAAATCGAACCTGGGCTTGCGGCGGGCGCGAGCCATTTGCTGCTCGACAATATGGATGCAGATACGCTGCGCACGGCGGTTGCCTTAATTGCGGGCCGCGTGCCGACTGAGGCGTCGGGCGGTGTTACGCTTGATAGCATTCGCGCAAAAGCGGAAACCGGCGTTACCTACATCTCGGTCGGGCGCTTGACGCAAAGCGCACCCGCTGCGGATATCGGTTTGGATTTTGCGCAGGCTTAGCAGCCTCGTCCTTTTAGGCGCGGCCGCGTGCCTATCGCCGGCACCGGCGCTGGCGCAAGCATGGCAGTGCCAGCCCACAAATTATCTACCCCGTCCAGCATTGGAGCTTCCGTCGCCCGATCAGGTCCGGCGCACCGCGATTGCAGGCTATATTCTGGCATTAAGCTGGAGCCCCGAATTTTGCCGTGGACGGGAACGCGACCCGGCGATGCGGTTACAATGTTCAGGGACAATTGGCGACTTTGGCTTCATTCTTCATGGCCTTTGGCCCGAAGCAAAGGGCGCAAATTATCCGCAATATTGCCGGCCGGTCGGCGTGCTGCCACGGCAGACCATTGCCAACAACATCTGCCTTAGCCCGTCGCCCCAATTGCTGCAGCACCAATGGGCGAAGCATGGCAGCTGCATCGCCAAAACGCCGGAGGCTTATTTCGGTGCAGCACGGCTGTTGTTCAACGCGCTTGAGTTTCCCGACATGGCGCGGCTTTCGCGCGAGCCAGAACGCGGAACGCCATTGACCGCAGCGACGATTGCCGAAAGATTTGCCGAGTTAAACGATGGGATGCCAGCGGATTCGGTGACGGTAAAGGTCAGCCCGAAAGGCTGGCTTCAAGAAATACGCATTTGCCTAGACCGCACATTCAAACCACGGCGATGCCCCAGCTTTAGCCGGGTCGCATCACGCACAGCGCAGGTCAAAATCTGGCGCGGGCGTTAACGTTCGATGATCCGCGTGGACGGATGATGTTTGTCCAGATGCTTGCGGATGATCTTCAGGTTTCTAGTATTTGACCGCCATACCAAGTCAAAGGCATCGCCCAAAAATGGCACCGCGCCAATCGCGGTATCAATGCCGATGTTCGCACTCATGCGCAGCAGCTGCCATTTTGACATGCCCAGATTGCGGCCTTCCCAGACGATATAGGCGCCCATGGCTGCGGTCACGAGATCGCCGAGGACGGGCACCAAGCCGATGACGGTGTCCAAGCCGACCGGAATTTTTGTGCCGGGAATGTGAAATGCCCGTTCAAGCACCTTTTCGAGCGCCTCGACGCGCATGCGAACGGCCCGTGGGTCGTTGCCCATCCCGGGCAGATCCTTGGCAATTTGCGCAAACTGTTCCTGCGAAATCGGCACTGGCATAACTCCTTTAGACTTATGTTGGGTCCCGCCCGAGATATTGCAACAGGTGCCGGCCCCGTCCGTTGGCAAAGTGCCCCAAAAGCCCCGGCCGAACGACCGACCAGCGCAGCGGATTGGCAATCGGAATAAAGCCGACCGTGGATTGCATTTCGGCCTCCGCCTGCCCCAATAATTGCACACGCACCGTCATGTCCTTCGTCATGCGCGCCTCTGCAACGATTGCGTCCGCCCGGGCGCTGCATATCGCGGCAAATTTGCAGGACAATTGGTCCAGATACCATGCAGGGCTGGACTGTTGCGCCGTCAGGTCAATCAAGCGCAGGTCATGCGGCCGGTCGGCGGTCACCCGCTCAATATCGACACCCACGGCCGCTAAATCAGCGCGCAGACGCGCAAAAAATATGCGGCTGCCGTACCCACGTGGCAGGGCAACACGCAAAGGCCGGATAGCCCCGTTTGCACGCTTCCAGTTTGCAATGCGTGCCGCGGCCATGGACCGCCTTTGGTCCATGGACGGTGCGGCCCAATCGGGCCGAGAAATGTCCGCACGGTTCGGCAAGCTTTCGGGTACCAGCGTGACCGTTTCCCGCCATGCAACAATGTCGAAAGCTGTCAGCAACTTTGGCCGGTCAATGGCCATCGCGATTGCCGTGCGGTTCTCCTTGTTCGCTAAAAAGGGACCAGCCTGCACCACCATTAATCCAAACAAACCCGGGACCGCATCAAACTGGATCTCATTGGCATTGATCTTTGCCGCTTCGAGCAGCGGGAAGGTTTCAAAACGGCCGCCCTCGATCAAATCGGTCTGCCCAAGCACATAACGCGCGAGCACCAACGACGCTTCGCCCCGGCGCAGCGTAACCGTTGCGGTGCCAAGAACCGCCGTCCCTTCGGCATCGATTTCATTGCGCCGCAATTGCATGGCCTGACCCAATTTCTTGGCCTGCATCGGGCCGGACCCGGCACCGCGACGTAATAATCCAAATTCGGGCAAAGCAAGCAGCTCAAGCAAATAAGGCATCGGGGCCTTCAGCCGGATTTCAACGACCTTGCCTGTCATCGCGACGACGCGGTCGATGACGGCAAGTTCATCGCGCAAACGGCCCTTTTTGAGCTCACTTATGCGCCGGGTCAAAAGCTGCGCGACCTCTTGCGAGTTTAGTTCGCGCCCATCGTTCCACCGCGCTTTGTTCAGACGGAAAATGTAACTCATACCGTCATCATTAACGATCCAGCGGCTCGCCAACCCCGGCGCAACGCGGCCTTTTTCGTCAAAGGTGACCAACCCCTGTGCCGTTGCACTGCGCAGATAGGCAGAGGCGAGCGGCAATGGCGTGGCGGACACGTTAAAGGGCTTGGAACGATCCTCAATCACATCGACGCGGACCCGTTCATTGTCGACGCCCTGCGAACAACCGGCAAGTGTAGCCGACAGCAACAAAAGCAAAAACGGCAGCAAACGGGTCATGCGGCCACCATAATCAGAATGTCGCGGTGCACAATCCACGATTCATCGGTCAGTGCAGGTGAACAGCAATATCTCGTTCGGGGTGGGCGGCAATTGTGCAGCAATCGCCTTATTCATATTGTCGATATTGGTCAGCTGGCTCGCGTCCGTTGTACATGTCTTCACGTCATAACGTTGACGCGCTTCGCGGGCGGACCGCATGGCATCTGTACCCGGCAGAAAACGCTCAATACGATAGATATTGGTGTCGGGGGCGTAACTCGTCACCGAAATCTGTGCGTCATTGTTCGGCACAAAGCTTCTAACCCATCGCCCGCCGCTTTCGACATATTGCGTCCGCCCATTGACGCATCCGTCCGGCCGCCATGTGAAATCAACATCGGCGGTATCGGACATGGTGATACGGCTGCGTTCGGGCTGCAGCACGCATATTTTGGCCACTTCGGTTACGGCCGCTTTGACCACTTCGTCCTGCGGCGCATCCGCAGTCAGGGCCGCACGCACCCTGTCATCGACTTCGTCGAAAGACGGGCGCGCTGCAAAAATACCGACCGCCGAAACCAGCAATATCGCGCCTGCTGCGGCCGCCGATTTGAAACGATCATTTTGTCCACGCTCCGAAAATTGCCACGCTGCGCCGCCGGCGACGGCACTTAAGACCAGCAGCAAAACCGCAAGCGCGATGTGGTTTTCGCGGGCAGATATGACTGCGTGTTCGGCGTCACTGCGCACTTTGCCTTCACGGCTGCGCTGTAACTCAGCGGCCACACGTGCTTCTTTCTCAACCTTGGCGCGGGTGGCCGCTTCCAGTTCCGCCTCAGCGCGTGTCAGTTCCGCGACCGAACGGCAATCGCCACGAACCGTTCGGAACGCGACGCCTTGATTGTCGAGAAATGCCGCAAGCTCGCGCGTCGAAATGGCGAAGTAGAACTCGGCGCCGCCATCGTTCGCGACCGAGCCAAAGCTATTGATACCAACAACGCGGCCACATGCATCGACAATCGGCCCGCCGCTATTGCCCGGTGCAATAGGTGCGGTGTGCAAAAGCGATTCAACGGACTTCGATGTCCGGCCCGAAGAAATAGTACCCCGCGTTTTAACGGGCGGTTGAGGGCGCAGCACGTCCGCCTCGCTTTGTTCAAGCGCGACATCCACGCTGGCCGGATAACCAATCGCAAAAACGTCCGCGCCATCGGACACCGTGCCCGCAAATATGCTCGCTGGGACCAACGCGCCGGAAGAAAGCTGCAGAAGCGCAAGGTCTTTGCGCGCGACCACGGCGGACACCGTGGCGCGATAGCTTTGTGTCCCGTCGGAGGGCACAACGACAATTTCGACACTGTCGTCGAAGCGCGCCTGTTCCACGACATGGGCGTTAGTAATGACCTTGTTGCGGTCAACAACCACGCCAGAGCCAATGCTGACAATGGTCTGCTGGCCTTCTGCGGAGCTAAAAACGACGATGCGCACGACACTGCGTGCGGCAGCGCTAATATCACTTGCGTCCGCATAAACAGGCGCTGCAACGACCGCACCGAGAACACATGCCAGTGCGAGCGCGAGTTTTTTAATGGTTGAATACAAGAACCGAACGACCATCACCGCGTCCCCGGCGCGGGTCGCGTTTCGGGCGGCGCGGGCTGAATATTCACACCGCCACGGTCAAGCTTGACCTCCACAGGCATGCCACCAACCTCGGCGTTCACGGTTACACCTTGGCCTTGGTCAATCCGGACTTCCGCGTTGCCAACATCGACAGGAAACTCGCTGAGTTCTGGCAAGTCCAACGGTTCAATCGGGCCTTCAGGGTCAGGCTGTTGACGCAGCTTCGGCCTTGCCGCAGGTGCCGCATTGCGGATCGACTGCGCCATGAAATCGCGCCAGATGCGCGCCGGCAAACCGCCGCCGTTAACGCCGCGCAGCGGAGTGTTGTCATCATTGCCAATCCAGACCCCGACCACCAAGTCACCCGCAAATCCGACAAATAATGCATCGCGATTGTCCTGGCTCGTTCCTGTTTTGCCATAGGCCGGAATGGACAGCCGCGCTGCGCGTCCGGTTCCCTTATTGACCGTCGCACCCAGCAAATCGAGCAACATGCTGTGCGTACGGCTGCTGAATGAACGCGGTCCGGAAAACAGCCACTCGATCCATCCTTGCTCTTCGCGTTTGATGGCGTGCGGTTCAACGGGCCATTGGTTCCCTGCCACACCGGCATAGGCAGCCGTCAGCTCAATCAGGGTCAGGCCGGAACTGCCCAGAGCCATGCTCTGGTCCATCGTCAACGGACTACGCACGCCCAGATCCGTGGCCGCGCGCGCCACCGCTTCGCCGCCAACTTTTTGATACAGGCGGACCGCAGCCACGTTGCTTGACTGGGCAAATGCCTGCTCCAGCGTAATGTCACCGCGATAATTTTGTCCCGAATTTTTGGGGCGGTATGCGCCTTCATTGATCGGCGTATCGGCAATCAATGATTCCGGCGTCATCCCCGACCGAAGCGCGGCCAAATAGACAAATAGTTTGAAGGTCGACCCGGGTTGCCGCCTTGCCTGTGTCGCACGGTTGAACGCGGAGTCCTTATAGCTTCGGCCACCGACCATGGCGACAACTTCGCCATTGGGGCGCATCGCAACGAGCGCGATTTGGGCATTGCCAACGGCGGATCGCGCCACAACCTTGCGGGCGATGTTCTGCAATCGCGCATCCAATGTCGTTGTAATTCTGACGTCGGCATAACCGCTGTCGGTCAGCAACCGTGCTTGGGGAATGGCCCAGTCTGCAAAATAGGTACCAGTCGGCAGCGTTTCCCGCACGCGAACGTCAAGCCGCGCGACGGGTGTCGCGTCGGCCTTGGCCCGCGTAATGACATTATTGGCGACCATTGCATTCAGCACCAATTGCGCCCGCTTCGCCGCCCGTTCGGGGTTCTTGGTCGGGGCAAGCCGCGACGGCGCCTGCACAAGGCCAGCGAGCATCACCGACTGGCTGAGCGTCAGCCGCTCGGGTTGTCTGTAGAAATAATGCAAGGACGCTGCGCGCAGGCCGTAGACATTGTCACCGAAATAGACGTTCGACAGATAGCGCTCAAGAATTTCGTCCTTCGTCAAACGCCCTTCCAACCAGAACGCGATGAGCATTTCGCGCGCTTTGCGGGTCAGGCTGCGCTCCGGCGTCAGAAACGTGAATTTCGCGAGTTGCTGTGTAATCGTGCTTCCGCCCTGCGTCATTCCGCTGCCAAAAGCATTGGACCAAAACGCCCGCGCGAGGCCGCGGGGGTCGATACCGAAATGCGAATAAAATCGGCGATCTTCGATAGACAAAAACGCCTGCACGACATGCGGCGGCAGCGTGCCGACATCAACCGGTTTGTCGACGATAGCCCCGTTCCGCGCGATTGGCGTGCCATCCGACGCCAGCAGCGTAATGCGCGGCGGTGCGATGGGCTGAAGCGATTTGGACAATGGCGCCGTGATCGCAAGCCACAATATCAACAATATGAACAGACCAAGCAGGGCGGCGCTGGTACGACTAAACCACCACCAGCGGGTTTTACCCAAGATAAGACGCCGTGTCGACGCTGGTTTGGCATCGGGATTCCAAGGCTGCGGGTCATCGGGAAAGCGCTGCGCATAGCTTTCATCGAAGGCCGCAAGACGGCCGTCAATATCCGAAGGAATGTCAGAAGAGGAGCGCCAGAAAAGCATCGCGTGGCTGTATTATATCGATATAACGGTGAATGCGAGGGTATATTTGCGCTTTTCGCTGAACGTCAGATGAAGGCGCTTTTTTAGCGTCCACCCGCATCCAGCGAATAGTGCACAAATTCTTCGCAGACTGGGCTAAGCCCTGCCGAGGTCGCCTTTACCAACAGTCCCGCTTGCCATTTCCAGCATCCGGTCGAGGCTCTTTTTGGCAGCCAAACGCACGGTTTCGTCGAGATCTATCTGCGGCTGAAGGTCGCGCAGCGCGAGATACAGCTTCTCCATCGTATTGAGCGCCATATAGGGGCAGATATTGCACGCGCAGTTGCCGTCAGCCCCCGGCGCCCCGATGAAGGTCTTGGTGGGCTCGGCCTTTTCCATCTGGTGGATGATGTGCGGCTCGGTTGCGACGATGAGCGTGTCGCCCGTCATCGTCTGCGCATATTGCAGGATACCGCTGGTGCTGCCGACATAATCGGCATGATCGATAATATGCGGCGGGCATTCGGGATGCGCCGCCACTGGAACGCCCGGATGCTGCGCTTTCAGTTTCAGCAATTCGGTTTCCGAAAACGCCTCATGCACAATACACACACCCGGCCACAACAGCATGTCACGGTTGAACTTACGGCTCAAATAGCCGCCCAAATGCCGGTCCGGCCCAAAAATGATTTTCTGCTCGGGAGGGATTTGGCTCAAGATCGTCTCGGCGCTTGAGGATGTGACGATGATGTCAGACAGCGCTTTCACTTCTGCCGAACAATTGATGTAAGTCAGCGCGATATGGTCGGGATGTGCTTCCCGAAAAGCCTTGAATTTGCCGGGGGGGCACGCGTCTTCCAACGAGCAACCCGCCGCCATATCAGGCAAAATGACGGTCTTTTGCGGGCTCAATATTTTCGCGGTCTCGGCCATGAACTTGACGCCGCAAAACGCGATGACATCCGCGTCGGTTTCGGCCGCACGCTTGCTGAGTTCCAGCGAGTCCCCGACGAAATCAGCAAGGTCCTGAATTTCCGGCTTTTGATAATAATGCGCGAGAATGACCGCATTGCGTTCTTTTTTCAGCCGCTGGATTTCAGCGAGCAGGTCAAGTCCTTGCAGATTTTCGCGGGCTACAGGAGCGTTCATTCTGTGGTACCTTTGCGTTGCAGCATTGTCATCTGCGTCTCGAGTGAAGCTCTATGTGGTCGATAAGGCCGATCGAAACAAGTTCTGGCGGGCGCTTTTACGGTGTTTTTTGCGCGATTAAATGCCAACCTTCGCCTTGGGCCGCGACCCGGCCCTGATTTTGCAAATCGATGAGATGCGCCAATACCGACCGGCCGGCAGCGCCCGTCAAACGCGGATCGAGACCCTTATACATCGCAGCGACCATGTCGGGAATGTGCCCCTCGCCTGCCTCAAGCAAATTCAGAATCTGGCGTTCCCGCTGACGCCGGTGACCAATCATGCCGCGTACAAGCTGCCTTGGGTTTTCGACCGCTGGCCCATGTGCGGGGTAATAAATACGGTCCGTACGCTCATATAATTTTTGCAGCGACGCCAGATAGTCGCTCATGTCACCATCGGGCGGGCTGACGACGCTGGTGGACCATTTCATGACATGGTCACCGGTAAACAGCGCCCCGCTCTCGACCAGTCCGTAACATATATGGTTGCTGGTGTGGCCGGGGGTCGTGACGGCTTCCAAAGTCCACCCGTCGCCTGAAATACGCTCACCATCCGCAAGGATGCGATCAGGGGCATAGTCCGGGTCAAAAGCACTATCGGAACGCGGGCCATCATCGCGCAATACCAGCGGCGCGCAACCGATGATGGGCGCGCCCGTCGCCGCCTTCAACGGGGCCGCCGCTGGCGAATGATCGCGATGGGTGTGCGTGCACATGATGGCCGCGACACGCTTACCGGCAACAGCGTGCAAAATCGCCTCGACATGACCCTCGCCATTGATATCAGCCGGATCGCCGACGCTCATCCCGCTACCGACTGGGCCCGGGTCAATTACCGCGACATCGGACCCTGCGCCAACCAACCAGGTTTGCGTACCCGTATAGGTGTAAGGCGAGGCATTGGGCGCGAGCACGCGGCGCACAAGTGGTTCGTGCTGCTCGGTTTCGCCAGCTTCTATGCTATCGGGCCAGTTGCTCATGAAATGGCTATGGCGCAATGTCGCGCAAAGAAAAAGGGGCGGTTCGCAAAAACCGCCCCAAATGTTCTGTCACAAGCCGAGCGTGGCAGCCCAGCGAATGGATTGGCGTTTATTCCGCAGCGTCGCTTTGCGCTTCCAGCTTGCGAATTTGCAGATCAAGTTGTTTCACAACATCTTTGCGAACGCCCTTGGGCATTTCCTTGTCCTTTGCAATTTCGTTACGCGCCTCACGCAAGCCTTTGATCGCTTCGACCCGTGCTAATATGGCGTGCCCTTTGCCGCACATAACCAGCCGGACGCGCGATTTTTGCTTGCCGTCGAACCCGCTGACATCGGTGGTCACCGGCTGGCCGTCACGACAGTCCTTGGTCATTTCACGAATATCGATTTCGGGGATGTAAGAGGCGATATCCATTTCGCCCATGTCGCCCATGACGCGGATGGTTTCCACGCGGCGGGTTTTGGCGGGTGCGGGCGTATCACCTTCAGCGCGCTTGGCACTGTCTGCCTGCGCCACAGCATCTTCAGCCTCTTCCCGCGATTTTTCGGCCTTATCGATCAATTTTTCGACTTCTTCAGGCGACAATTTCTTATCGGTGCGGAAGATGAAGGTTTTCCCGTCACGTTCGACCTTGGTCACTTCGCCGCCCAAGGCGTCCTGACCGACTATGTCCATCGTCTCACCGTCGCGTTTCAGCTTAATTATCCGGACCTCGCGCTTGACCACTTCAGGCTTGCTTTCTTCAGCCGCCACTTTGTCCTGCGCAACGACCGCGGGGACTATTGTTGCGGTCAGCGGCAATATGATTGCAGCGGCTGTTATTATGCCAATCTTGCCAAGCGAACGGCGGGTATGGCTGGTGTCCTTCATCGTTATTCTCCTCAATCGCTCAATTATTGTTTTCGGTGAATTCAGTGCCGTCGCAAAGGTCGGCACGCCATCAAATGCTGTCTTCGCCAACGCCTGACCGTATATCGCGCGTTCTTCCGGACCCTTGCCAGCAAGCACACGCGCATCGCACGCCGCTTCCTGATCAACGCGGAATGCGTTCCAGCTGATCCACGCAACGGGGTTGAACCATTGCAGGCACAGGACGATGAAAGCCGCCAGATTGACGAACAGATCGCCCGATTTGTGATGCGCCATTTCATGCGCGATCGCGAGGTCGCGTTCGGCAGGCGAATAGGCTTTGGTGAAATCCTGCGGCACGGCGATCACGCGGTGAAAAAGGCCAAAAGCCAATGGTCCGGCGACGTGATCGGATGCGACGATTTTGACGCCATCGACAACGGCGATGTCTGTGGCTTCGGCCAAAAGATCATCGCGCATCGCGGCGTAGCGGATCATCTGGACCATGAACAACAGCACCGCGCCGCCAAGCCAGGTCAAAACACCGAGTGCCAGAAAATCAATCGTAGGAAGGGCATCAACCGGGTTCGCCGCAGTCGCCATAGCATCTGGGGACGATAGCCCCGCGAGCACAGCATCCCTTACCGCGTTTTGGATGGCAATGCCGCCGTCAGCTGTTGAAATGGATGGCCCTTCGATCGTGGGCATGCACACACGGGCAGCGGGTATTGTCCAAAGCGCATATGCGATGGTTGGACCAAAATATTTGGCGACAGGCCGCCGCACAATCAAAATGGCGGCCATCAGCAGTGTCGTGGTCCATAAGGTATCAAACAGCCAAGCGCCCATGAAGTCAGCGTTCATGATTTCATCTCCCTCAACAGTTTTTCGATTTCGGATATGTCAGCGTCGCTAAGCTGTTCCTGCTCGGCAAGATGCGCAACCAGCGGCATGAACCGCCCCCCAAAAAGCCGGTCAACCAGCCGCTTGGATTCATGCGAAACATAATCCTCGCGATCGATGAGGGGCGAGTACAGGAACCGGCGTCCGTCGGCGCGATGTTCAACAGCTGCTTTGGTCAGCAGGCGCGACAGCAAGGTTTTTACGGTTGGTAACGACCAATCACGATCATCTGGCAATCGCGCAGCGACGTCTGTCGCCGTCAACGGCGCGCGTTCCCATAGGATTTCCATGATTGTTAATTCAGCGTCGCTGATACGTTCTGATGACATTTTTACTCTCCGACTACAGACGTAGTCGATTCGACTACATCTGTAAACGTCATTTGTCCGCCATTGTCGGTTTTTCGTCGAATTCCTTTTACATCTGGGCATCGGGCAAAGGGCGGGGTGCTGTGCTTATGGTCTCGCACCGCCCGTCCTCGCTCTCTCCCCTGAAATTTGAAAACAAAAAAGGCTGGAACCCATTGCGGATTCCAGCCTTGTTTTAAGTTTTCGTCGCGTGTTGGATTACATGCGGAAGCGCAAGCTTGCACCCATGTAACGATCTGCATCACGTGGAATATGCAGACGCTGGCCAGCGCTGGTATTCAGCAGCACATAGCTTTCGTCTGTGATGTTGCGGACGATGAAGGTCAGGCGCCAGTTGTCTTCGGCGTCCGAATATCCAACACTTGCATTCCACAGACCATAGCTGTCGATTGGTCCGCTCTGGCCCAAATCCGAGAACTGGCTGCCAACATGATTGTAGCTCGTCCGCAAATAAACCTTCGCATCTTTACCGAACATATTGAACGGCGATTCGTACGATGCGCCGATGTTCCAGCTCCATGTTGGAGCCAAAGGCAGCTTCGTGCCGTTGCGGGCGTCCGGTGCGTTGGTCAGCGGGTTCGGGTTGAACCGGCGTACCTTGGCATCTGCATATGCAACGCTGCCGAACAGGTCGAGACCGTCAACAGGGTTGGCAAGTGCATCCAGTTCAAAACCCGTGCTGCGCACTTGGCCAGCATTGGTCAAGTTGGTAACAACTGCACCATTCAAAAGCACGAAGTTGTTCGCTTGGAACCCGTCATAGGTCACTTGGAATGCCGACGCATTCAATTGAATGCGGTTGTCGGCAAACTGGCTCTTAATGCCAGCTTCAAACGAATCTGATGTTTCTTCATCGATCGGCACTGCGTTGACGGGTGCTGTGTGGTTGAAGAATACGTTGAACGCTGGGCCCTTATAGCCACGCGTGTAGCTGCCGTAGACCATGACATCGTCCGTTGGCTTCACAGTAAGCACTGCCTTGCCGGAGAAATTGCTGTTGCTAGACGATCCGGTTGACAGCGCCGTTCCGTTACCGCCGGATGCAACTGTGCCACCAGCAGGCGAACCCGAGATACCGGCACCCGTTGCCGCCGCGCCATTGGTGCGGTTTACGCCTGGTGCACGGTTGTGCGTGTAATCGATAGCGTCGTGCGTCCAGCGCATGCCAACGGTTAGACCGATGCGGTCGGTGAAATCATATGTTGCCTGACCGAACACAGCATAATTTTCGATATCAACTAAGCTGTTTGATGTGGCCGTCGGAAACAATGTATTGACGGTGTCTGTAAGGTTACAGGGACGGGCACCCGTAAGCGCATCAACAGCCGAAGTGGATGTTGTGCACGTGGTAACGTCGCGCGTGAAGTCCTGCGTATTTTCGGATTTCCAGTAAAACGTCCCTACCTGATATTTGAACGCCTTGCTTTGGTCTGACGCCAAACGCACCTCAAGCGAGCTTTGGTTGGTTTCGACAAAGCCACGGTCATGCAATTGTGGTGTACCAACAACAGCACGGGGCAAGAAATCGCCTTCGCGGATTTCTGTATTGTTCCAATTACGATATCCGTAAATCGCGCTCAACGTGTAGTCAGAAAATACATCGAAATCTGCGTTTATCGTGACGCCGACTTGACGATCCAACGACTCCGTTACGAGATTATGGTTCACGAAGCGCTGATTTTCACCTTGGGCCACGCCCAATGGAAGGTTCAGCTCTGCGTCCAGCGCCGCACCGCGCGAAACGCCGGTGACTTCGCCGCAGCAATCATCATCGGCTTCATAATAATCTGCGATGAGCTTGATCCGTGCGGGACCATTGTCAAAATCGAGCAATCCGCGGAAACCGACATGCTCATAACCATTCACTTTGTTATTCGTACCGCCAAATATGTTGGTGATATTGCCTTCATAAGTGCCGTAAAATGCGTTTGCGCGGAAAGTCAGGCTTTCTGCGACTGGGCCGGAAACGGTTGCACGGCCACGATATTCGCCGCCTTCAAAACCCTCTACGGTAACTTCGCCCTCAAGCGTTTCGGTACCACCTTTTGAAACAACGTTGATAAGACCAGCCGACGCGTTCTTGCCAAACAAGGTGCCTTGCGGCCCGCGCAACACTTCGAGACGCTCGATTTCGACGAGATCAGCAAATGCCTGACCTGAACGGCTCAACACAACGCCGTCGACAACGGTCGAAACACTTGGTTCTGCAGCGATTGAGAACGAAATCGTTCCAACGCCACGCAACACAACAGCCGAGTTGGCGTTGGTCGTGCCCTTGCGGAATGTGACCGATGGAACGAGCTGGCTCAGATTCTCAAGGCTGGTTGTGCCTGCCGCCGCCAAGGCGTCACCAGAAACGGCAGTGATGGCGATTGGCACATCCTGCAAATTTTCTTCGACCTTCTGGGCCGTAACAACAATTTCCTCAACCTGCGCAAACGCTGGTGCGGACACTCCTAGCGCGATTGCGCTGGTGCCGAGCAATGCTGCGCGAACAAGGTTCGTCTTTTTATACGTTGAAAAATGCATCCTGTGCCTCCCTTAATTGCCGCCCGCTTGTTGCAGTTTCCGAGAAACTAGATCCCTAAAACCATGCAGATCGACGTGATAGTCGTTGATAACGGGGTTGATGTAACCAACACCGCTTGATATGTCTAGCGGTGTCATATAGCGACAATATTTAGGCAAAGACTGTGGCAATCATGCCATAGTGCTTGCCGTGACGGCGAAAAGGACCCGCGTTGCCATTTTCAATTATCATGCATCCTGAAGGCTTCGACCTGCTGCATGGTGACGTCAGCCTATTGTCGCACCGTAACGATGCACCTGCGATCAGCATAGGTACGGGGCGGCCTGACTTGGAAATGGTGCGCGGCAATTTTCGCATCGACGATGTCGTACACACGCGGCTGCCGCTTGATTGTTGCGCCCAAGTCGATGGCTGTATCCGGCTTTGGAACGCAAAGCGGCCTGACGTCGTCGCAACGCTGGTGCTTGAGGAACAGGCGCTGCAATCCATCCTCACATTTCGCTGCACAGATCCGGCCTTTAACCGGCTTTGGATAGACATGCAGTGCGCAACATCCGAAGCCTTTTGGGGTGGCGGCGAACAGATGTCTTATTTGCGGCTGAATGGACGTCGCTTTCCGTTCTGGACATCGGAACCCGGCGTTGGCCGTGACAAATCGACCGCGCTTACGCAGACGATGGATGCAGATGGCTTGGCCGGTGGTGACTATTGGACCACCAACTATCCGCAGCCGACATGGGTAAGCAGTGCGCGTTATGCGGTGCACCTCGAAACGGCAGCTTATTCGGTGCTTGATCTGACGGACGCGGGCCGGGTTGGGGTCGAATGTTGGTCGGCAAATGTCGATCTGGAGCTTTTTGACGCGCCTACGCTGCCCGCGCTTGTTACCAAAATGTCGGATCGCTTTGGTCGCCAGCCTGCCCTGCCAGATTGGGCCATTTCCGGTGCCATCGTCGGGCTGAAGGATGGTGTCGACACCTTTGACCGGTTCGAAAAAATTGCAGCTTCTGGCGCCGCGATTACCGGCCTGTGGTGCGAAGATTGGATCGGCATTCGTCAGACCAGCTTTGGCAAACGATTGTTCTGGGACTGGAAATGGAATGCCACGCGCTATCCGGATTTACCCGCACAAATCGCGGCGCTTGCCGAACGGGGCATTCGCTTCCTTGGCTATGTGAACCCCTATCTGGCGGTGGATGGGTCGCTGTATCAAGAGGCACGCGCCGCCAACTTTCTTGCGTTGCGGCAGGACAGCGACGAGCCTTATGCCGTCGATTTCGGCGAATTTGACGCAGGCGTTGTGGATTTCACCAACCCTGCCGCCGCGACATGGTTTGCCGACCGCATCATCGGTCAGGAAATGCTCGACTTCGGGCTTTCAGGATGGATGGCAGATTTTGGCGAATATCTGCCGACCGATGTGCGCCTGTTCGATGGGTCTGACCCGATGGAGGCGCATAATCGCTGGCCCGTGCTTTGGGCGAAGGTGAATGCTGACGCCATCGCATCGCGCGGCAAAACGCATGACGCGACATTTTTCATGCGCGCCGGTTTTTCGGGCGTGCAGGCGCATTGCCCATTATTGTGGGCAGGCGACCAATGCGTCGACTTCACCCGCCACGACGGGATCAACACGGTCATCACGGCGGCATTATCATCTGGCTTGTTGGGCAACGCTTACCACCACAGCGACCTCGGCGGGTATACCAGCCTGCATGGCGTGGTCCGGACCGCAGAATTGATGCACCGTTGGATTGACTTGGCGGCCTTTGCACCCGTCATGCGCAGTCATGAGGGCAATCGTCCAGCAGACAATCTGCAACTCGATAGCAGCGCCGAAATACTCACCCATTTTGCCCGCATGAGCCAAGTGCATGCCCGCCTTGCGCCATATGTCCGCGCCTTGTCCGACGAGGCTGTGGCGACAGGCCTGCCGCTTCAGCGTCCGTTGTTCCTGCACTATGACGACGCGGCCTATTACGACCTTCAAGACCAATATCTCTATGGCGCGGACATGATCGTCGCACCTGTGGTCGAAGAGGGCGCAAGCAGCCGCAATGTGACTTTGCCAGATGGGGATTGGGTCCATCTTTGGTCCGGCGACATTTTCGCCAAGGGCACATATGACATCACGGCTCCGCATGGGCAGCCACCTGTGTTCACCCGCAAGGGCAGCGCGCACGCATCGCTGTTCAGTGCGATCACACAAGAATTCAGGTCATGAACACCCGATCCAATATCCGTGATGTCGCAAAGCTTGCCGGTGTGGCCGTCAAAACCGTCAGCCGCGTCCTCAACAATCACCCTTATGTCAGTGCAGAAACCAAAGCGAAGGTCGACGCCGCGATGGCAGAGCTGCGCTTTTCGCCCAGCATTGCAGCGCGCATATTGGCGGGCACGAAGTCCGGCCAGATTGCGCTGATTTATGATAATCACAGCCCTTATTATATGCACCAGATCATGCAGGGCTGCTGGGACCGATGCCATGAAGAAGGCATGCGCCTGATTGCACAACCCGTCGATGTGTCCGACCCCGATGTGGGCGAGCAGGTGCGCGGCATGGTCCGGCAGACGCATGTGGATGGCGCGATATTGTCTTCACCCGTCACCGATTGCGGCCCCGTGCTGAACGTTCTCGAAGCCATGAACATCCCCTTCGTGCGCATTTCACCCGGCACCAACCATGCGCTTACCAGCTCGGTATTCATGGATGATATGCAGGCCGCGGACGACATGACGACGCACCTCATTAACATCGGTCACCGGCGGATTGCCTTTATCAAGGGCCATGCGAACCATATGGCCAGTGCAGAACGTCAGGCAGGATATGAACGCGCGCTTGGCCGCGTTGGCATATCGGTAGATCCAGACTTGATCGCCGAGGGCCATTTTGATTTTGAAAGCGGCGTTGCGGCAACAGAGCAGTTTCTATCGCTGAAATATCCGCCCACGGCGGTCTTTGCATCGAACGATGACATGGCCTCGGGTGTCCTTGCCGTCGCCCATCGCCGCGGCATTCAGGTACCAGAACAATTGTCTGTCGCAGGGTTTGACGACACCACGCTTGCCCGCGTTGTTTGGCCGCCCTTAACCACCGTGCGCCAGCCTGTCCGCGACCTTGCGTCGACGGCTGCCGACCTATTATTTGGCGAAGGCGGAATTGAGCATCGCCGTCTTCCCCACGAACTGATCAGCCGCGAGTCGGTTGCCCCACCTTATTCACCTTCACTGAAAAAGAGCAAAAATACATGACCATTCCAACACCTCCGTCGACACGCCTTTTGGGCAAGAGCGGTATTGAAATTTCATCGATTGCCTGGGGCATGTGGCGCTTTGCAGGTCTCGAAATCTCCGCAGCCCGCGCGGCCATTGATGCGGCGTTCGAAGCAGGCATCACCCTTTTTGATACGGCGGACATCTATGGCTTTGGTGAACAAGGCTTTGGCAAGGCCGAGGAACTGCTTGGCCGCGTATTTGCAGAGGCACCCGAATATCGCAACCGCATGGTGCTGGCCACCAAGGGCGGAATTACCCCGCCGACTCCATATGACAGCAGCGCGGAATATCTGACGAAGGCCATTGACGACAGCCTGTCGCGTTTGGGCACTGACTATGTCGATCTGTGGCAAATCCACCGTCCCGATATCCTCACCCACCCGCAAGAAATCGCCCGCACCATCGAAGACGCGCATAAAGCCGGAAAAATCCGGGCCTTTGGTGTGTCAAACTTCACGACCGCACAAATAGCGACCTTGGCACAGTTCAGCAGCATTCCGATTGTCTCGACACAGCCGGAGCTTTCCCCGTTGCGGATCGATACCATCGAAAATGGTGAGCTGGATCAAGCCATCGCCATGGATTTGGCGGTGTTGGCATGGTCACCACTTGGCGGCGGACGGATCGGCGACCCCGGCGATGCGCGTGAACAAAATGTCGCGGCCGCCTTGTCTAGCGTTGCAGCCGCGCATGGCGTTTCGCGCACGGCAGCGGCCTATAGCTGGATTATGGCGCACCCTGCCCGCCCAATCCCGATTGTTGGATCACAAAACCCGGCACGCATCACAGAGGCTGCCGATGCCTTCAAAATCAAATGGACCCGCGCTGACTGGTACAGCGTATTGGTCGCCGCGCGAGGAGTTCCCCTGCCATGAAAAGCCCAATCGAAGTCAGCTGGTTCTCCGCATTATGCGACGATGATTACGAATTTCTTGGGCAACCCGATCCCATGCTCGCGTCGAGTTGGGAGCATTGCCGCAATATCGTGCTCGCCGCGGAAAAGGGCGGGTTCGACAATATATTGCTCCCCTCGGGCTACACGCTTGGGTTGGATACCACTGCTTTTGCCAGCGCCATTGCGACGCTGACCACACGCATCAAGTTGCTAATGGCGGTGCGTATTGGCGAAAGCTGGCCCCCGCAATTGGCGCGGCAGATTGCCACGCTGGACCAGATTTCGGGTGGGCGGTTGAACGTCAACATCATCTCGTCTGACTTGCCCGGTGACAAGATGGACAGCGAACCGCGCTATCGCCGGACGGTCGAAGCGATGCAGATCCTCAAGACATTGTTGAACGGCGAACATCTGTCGATTGATGGCGAACATTATAAAATCGATCTCGACCCGCCACGCATGAAGACCGTCAGCGGCAAATGTCCGCCGTTATATTTCGGCGGCCTATCGCCCGCGGCAAAGGACGCTGCTGCCGAAGGTTGCGATGTGTATTTGATGTGGCCGGAAACGGTTCAGGGCGCAAAGGACCTTGTCGAAGACATGACCGCGCGCGCGGCAAAATTTGGACGGACGTTGAAATATGGCTTCCGCGCGCATGTCATCGTGCGTGAAACCGAAGCCGAAGCCCGGGCTTATGCGAACCGTCTCTTGTCCAAGCTGGATGCGCAGCAAGGCGACGCAATCCGCAACAAATCCTTGGATACGCAAACCTTCGGCGTTGCACATCAGGCCGAATTGCGCGCGCAATCGGAAGCGAACGACGGATATCTGGAAGATAATCTGTGGACCGGAATTGGCCGTGCACGTTCAGGCTGCGGCGCGGCGATTGTTGGCGACCCGGACCAAGTGCTCGCCAAAATCGAAGCCTATCGCGCCGTGGGCATCGAAGCCTTCATTTTATCGGGGTACCCGCACATCAACGAATGCGACATGTTTGCACGTTATGTCTTGCCGAAATTGGACCATGGGCGGTTGGTGATCGACTGACCTATATTTTCCCCGCACCGTCATGCTGAACTTGTTTCAGCATCTTACTTTCGACGAGGGGAATTAAGACCCTGAAACAAGTTCAGGGTGACGGCAAAATAGCAAAGCGCTTAATCCGACAGCCCCGCCATGCGCTCGGCCTGATCTTCGGCAATCAGCGCCGCAACCAATTCACCAAGGCCGCCGCCTTCCAAGATCTCCGGAAGCTTATGCAGCGTCAGGTTGATCCGGTGATCGGTCACGCGGCCTTGCGGGAAATTATAGGTGCGGATGCGTTCCGAACGATCGCCTGAGCCAACCATTGCTTTGCGGGCCTCGGCCTCCGCGCCTTGGGCTTCCTCGCGCTCTTTTTCGTACATCCGCGCGCGCAGCACTTGCATGGCTTGTTCTTTGTTCTTGTGCTGGCTGCGTCCGTCTTGGCAGGTCACGACAATGCCTGTTGGCAAATGGGTAATGCGCACGGCCGAGTCCGTGGTGTTGACGTGCTGTCCGCCTGCACCCGACGCACGGTACACATCGATTTTCAGGTCGCGCGCCTCGATCTGAATATCGACTTCGGTTGGCTCAGGCAGCACCGCGACCGTTGCTGCGCTGGTGTGAATGCGGCCGCCGCTTTCGGTCACGGGCACGCGCTGCACACGGTGGACGCCGCTTTCATATTTCAGCTTGGCGAAAACGCCATTGCCCTTGATCGCGACAACAACTTCCTTGAACCCGCCCACATCGGACGCGCTGACGGAGATAGGTTCGATCTTCCACCCCTGCCCCGCGGCATAGCGTTCGTACATGCGGTACAGGTCACCGGCAAACAACGCGGCTTCATCACCGCCCGTGCCCGCGCGGATTTCAAGCATGGCCGGCCTGTCATCGGCGGCATCTTTCGGCAAGAGCGAAATGGCCAAAGCGGTTTCAGCTTGGCCCAACTGATGACTGACATCCTCCAGTTCCTCAATCGCCATTTCGTGCAGGTCGGGGTCAGAGGAATCCTTCGACATATGCTGCAAGGTTTCGATTTCCTTGCGCAGTCGCCGGACATTGGCAGCCGCCTTGGCGACCGGTTCCAGCTCCGAATATTCCTTGGAAGCTGTGACAAAGGCATCGCCCTCCAACTGCCCCGACGCCATCCGTGCCTCAAGCTCGGAAAAGCGCGATTCAATAAGCGCGATACGTTGCGGGGAGATTTTGGTCATACGAGCGACTGAAGAACGCTCTTAAGCCGGTCATTGTTACCTTCACCGGACATCCCGTAATAGCCATCCTCATTGACGCGCAGGATAGCCGCCGGGCTTTGCTTCACCGCCTTATCATAGCGCTTTTTCGGTGAGCCAGTTGCAATCATGTCGGCCGAAATTCCGGCTTGGCGCAGCTGACGCAAAAGCGCGAAGGCATGCCCAAGACCCGCGTCATTCTCCAAAACAATCATGGCTTCGATCTGCTGTGTTGGCACGGCATCAATCAACATGCCCAACCGCTCAATGCCGGCCGCCCAGCCAACCGCTGGCGTCGCTGGTCCGCCCAGGTTCTCGATTAGACCATCATAGCGTCCACCACCCAGAACAGTGCCCTGCGCACCGAGCCGGTCGGTCACAAATTCAAACGCAGTGTGGCGATAATAATCGAGGCCGCGCACCAGCGCGGCATTGCGTGTCCAAGCCACACCAGCGGCATCAAGGCCTGCTGTGACCGCGCCGAAGAAATCCTGTGCTTCGCCAGACAGATAATCGTCGATCACCGGCGCCGCGTCGGCAATCGGGCGGTCTTTGGGGTCTTTGCTATCCAGAATACGCAGCGGATTTTTCTCCAGCCGCGCGAGGCTGTCTTCTGAAAGCGCCCCCTTGTGATCGTTGAAATAGCCGACCAATGCCGCGCGCCACGCATCGCGGCTTGGCGTGTCGCCCAATGTATTGAGCTGCAACGTCACGCCGTCATTTATGCCCAATTCCTTCAGCAATTGGTCCGCCATCACCAGCAGTTCAACATCAGCGGCAGGCTCTGCTGCGCCGATAATCTCCGCGTCAATCTGGTGAAATTGACGATAGCGGCCTTTTTGTGGGCGTTCGTAACGGAACAATGGGCCGTGCACCGACAGCTTCATCGGCGCAAATTGCTGCCAGCCATTGGTGAGATACGCGCGCGCAATGCCCGCCGTAAATTCGGGCCGCAGCGTGATCGAATCCCCGCCGCGATCTTCGAAGCTGTACATTTCCTTGGATACGACATCGGTCGCCTCACCCAAGCTGCGCGAGAAAACCGCCGTTGGCTCAATCACGGGCAACTGAAGTCCCTTAAATCCATAAAGCCTGCGCACGCGTTCAAATGTTGCGACGACATGCGCAAAACGTTCTTCTGTCTCGCCGAACATGTCCTGAGTACCGCGAACGGCTTGGGGTGTCTGTATCTTTGCCATATTAAAGCGCCCTAGCGGCTAATTGTTGTTAGTGGAATAGGGCTGGACGTGCCAATCGGCTTTCGCCAAATGTCTGGCCCATGTATCCACGCATATTATCCCGCGCTATCGCCGCATTCGCCCTTTCCGCTAGCCTCATTTCCGCAGCATCTGCGCAAAACAGTGCGCCGCAGCCGGTGCCTATCGTCTCGAATATCCCTGAGCCGCAAGATCGCCCCCTGTCGGAACCAATGATCTTGTCTGTGGACGCTACCGATATTGATCGCGCTATTTTCCAAGTGCGTCAGGTCATTCCTGTAGAAAAAGGTAAGCCGCTGGTCCTGCTTTACCCGCAGTGGTTGCCCGGCAAGCATGGTCCACGCGGTGCACTGGCCGAAATGACAGGGCTTATGATCCGCGCAGGCGGGAAGACGCTGCGTTGGACCCGCGACCCGGTTCAGGTTTACGCCTTTCATGTCGATGTGCCCGCCGAAACATCGTCCGTCGATGTAGAATTCCAGTTCACAGCGCCTATCCGCGAAAGCGAAGGCCGCATCAACGTCACGCCCAATATGATGAACGTACAATGGGAACAGGTGGCCCTGTACCCCGCGGGACATTTTACCCGCGCTATTCAGGTACAGCCGTCGATTACATTGCCGGAAGGCTGGACGGGCGTTGCCGCGCTTGATGGCGCAAAGATTACCGGCAACCGCATCGAGTATGGCGTGACCAACTTTGAAACATTGGTGGATAGCCCGATGTTTGCTGGACCACATTATAAGAAATGGGATCTGGGCAACAATGTCACACTGAACGTATGGGCGGACGACGCCAAATATCTTGCCGCGAAGCCCGAACACATCGCTGCGCATCGCGCATTGGTGAATGAATCGCTCCTGCTTTTTGGATCAAAGCACTTTGATCGCTACGAATTTCTGCTTGGTCTGACTGAAGAACTCGGCGGCATTGGGCTTGAACATCATCGCAGCTCTGAAAATACGCGCGAGACCGACTATTTCATCGAATGGGATGACAATATGTCCGAACGCGGCCTGTTGCCCCACGAATTCACGCACAGCTGGAACGGCAAATTCCGCCGTCCTGATACGATGTGGACGCCCGATTATTCCACCCCGATGCGCGACAATTTATTGTGGGTCTATGAAGGGCAGACCAGCTTTTGGGATCTCGTCCTTGGTGCGCGCTCGGGCCTACAATCCAAAGAAATGGTGATGGGCGAATGGGCCAAATATGCGGGCTTTTATGCAGAGCAGCCCGGCCGTGCATGGCGTTCGGTGGAAGATACCACGCATGATCCCATTTTTGGCGCACGCAAAGCCAAACCATTCGCAAGCCACGCACGCGGCGAAGATTATTATAATGAAGGCTCGCTGATCTGGCTCGATGCGGACATGACCATCCGCACGCTGTCAAAGGGTAAGAAATCGCTCGATGATTTCGCCAAGGCCTTTTTTGGCGTGCGCAACGCCGACTGGGGCGTGCTCACTTATAATTTTGATGAGATTGTCCGCACGCTGAATGCGGTGCAGCCTTATGATTGGGCGACGTTTTTGGATACCAAATTGCGCCAACCGGGTCAGCCCGCACCGTTGAACGGTTTTGAATTGGGCGGGTACAAACTTGTCTGGAAAGAAGAGCCAAACATCTTCGACAAAGAACTGATGAAAGAAGGCAACAACTTCAACCTCACGCACTCGCTGGGGCTGACGTTGGATAAAGAAGGCCGCGTCACGTCGGTATTATGGAACGGTCCTGCTTTTAATGCCAATATAGTCAATGGCACCAAAATCATTGCCGTCAACGGCTATGCTTACTCCAAAGACGGCCTCAGTGCCGCAATCAAGGCCGCAAAGGGTGGGGAAAAGCCCGTGCGCCTTATATTGGAACGCAACAAACGTTTTGAGCAAATAGACATCGCCTATTCGGGCGGCTTGCGCTATCCGCACCTCGAAACCACGGGCAAGGGCGAAACGGCGATCGATCGTTTGCTGCGTCCGCGGCGGACCAACTAAAACCATTTGAAAGCATTCTCCCATGCGTATTGATTTGATTCCAGCAGGCGACAATGTGCCTGAAAGCCTGAACGTGCTGATCGAGGTTCCCATTGGCGGTGAACCTGTAAAGTATGAATTCGACAAGGCTTCTGGTGCTCTTTTCGTAGACCGTTTCCTGCACACACCCATGCGTTACCCCGCCAATTATGGCTTTGTTCCGCATACATTGGGTGAAGATGGCGACCCGTTGGACGCACTTGTCGTCGCGCGTTCGCCTATCGTCGCCGGCGCGGTGGTCAAGTGCCGCCCGATTGGCGTTTTGATGATGGAAGATGATGCCGGCGGTGATGAAAAATTGCTGTGCGTGCCGGTCAACAAGACCTTCCCTTATTATTCGGACGTTGTGACGTACAAGGATATGCCACCCATCGTCCTTCAACAGATCGAGCATTTCTTCACCCATTATAAGGACCTAGAGCCCGGCAAATGGGCCAAGCTGAACGGCTGGGGTGATGAAAACGACGCCAAGCGCATTATCATGGAATGCGTCGAACGGGCGAAGGAACGCCGTATATGAATCGGGTAGCGCTGGTCACATTTGTTGCACTAGCGCTCTCGGCATGTGCCACCCCTGAAACACGCGTAAGAACCGCGCTGATGGATGCCGGTCTATCCCGTCCGATTGCAGCCTGCATGGCTGACCGGATGGTCGACCGGCTTTCACTTGTGCAATTGAATAAGCTGAGCGGCCTTAAAAGCCTGCGCGGTCAGGACATGCGCAAGATTACCGTCGAGGACTTTCTGAAGCGCACACGCTCGCTGCAAGACCCCGAAATTCTTGGCGTCGTAAGCTCGTCCGGGCTTATCTGCGCAGTTAAGGCGTAAGCAGCCCACGTCATATGTGTCATCCCGAACATCGGTTCGGGATGACAAGTAATTAACTGAATGCCTTCACCAGCATCGCGAACCAACCGGTATCGGCCTTTGCCGTCGCGGGTGCACCAAAATCCACACATTCAAGACATTTGGCCTGTGCGCCACGCACGCCGGTGAGCATGTTCAGATCAGCCGAAATCCGCTGGAACAGCAACTGCTGCTGCCATGATGCTTGCGCAAAAATATCCATCGGCGCTGCAGCCTGCGCCCGCTTTGGCATCAGGCCACTGATGAGCGTGCCTGCGAAGCTCGTTGGCGGTTCAATATATTCGGCATGCCATCCATCGGGTTTCAATCCGGCACGCTTTACGGCTTCCGCAAGCGCATCATGCATACCACCGGTCCTGTCGACAAGGCCGAGCTGACGGGCTGTGCCACCGGCCCAAATACGCCCCTGTGCGATAGCATCGACTTGTTCGGGCGTTTTCTTGCGCGCCGTTGCGACGCGCGTCAGGAACTGGCGATAGCCGTTCTCAATGGCGCTTTGGGCCACGCGGTCAAATTCGGGGCTGAAGCCATTCAAGATATCCGGTTCGCCCGACAATGGCGTTGTCTTCACGCCGTCGGCATTCACACCGATTTTCGCAAGCCCAGCCTCAGCGCTTGGAATGACGCCGAAAATACCGATAGATCCGGTAATCGTTGAAGGATCGGCAAAAATAACATCGGCAGGAAGCGATATCCAATAACCGCCGCTTGCGGCCAAATTTGCCATCGAAACGATGACCGGAATCTTTTTCGCTTTCGCCGCTTCAATCGCCAGACGGATTTTTTCAGACGCTGTGACCGAACCGCCCGGCGAATCCACGCGGACCACCAAAGCTTTCAAATCCTTATTGTCGAGCGCATCGTAAATGAGGCCGCTGACGGTGTCGCCCGCTGCAGTTCCGGGACCACCCTCTCCATCGACGATGGTTCCCGCAATGGTCACGACGCCAATCTGGGCACCTGCAGTCGCTGGACCATAGCTGGCCAGTAACGCGTCCATCGGGGTGTGGGCAAAGCCACCGGTGGTTTTCTTATCATCCGCGCCAACCTTGCCGGCGATGAATTTGCCGAATGCGATACGGTCACCCAGCTTGTCGACCAGACGCGTCGACAGCGCCAATTGCGCCAGATCACCTTTAACGGACTCCACCGCACCGGCCGGGTCGGTCAACATCCGGTCCAGCTGCGCCTGAGGACGCGCCTTTGCTACGCCCGCTTTCCACTGGCTCCAGACCTCATCATATACGCCCTTGATGGCCATTTTGGATTCAGGGGACTGCTCGGTGCGCATATAGGGTTCAGCGGCACTCTTGAACGTGCCGACACGGTAGATGTTGGCCTTCACGCCAAGCTGGTCGAGCAAGCCTTTATAATATGGCTGCGATCCGCCGGGTCCCGTAATCACTGCACCGCCCAACGGGTCCATCCAGATTTGCGTGGCATGGGCCGCCAGTTGATAGCTGTCGTCCGTATAGGCCGTGGCGAAGGCATAGACAGGCTTGCCCGCCTTTTTCACCGCCTCAAGGCTGTTGCCAATTGCCGCAAGGCTCGCCTGTCCGCCGCCCATGAACCGTTCCATGTCGACAACGACCAGCTTCACACGTGCATCTTTTTCCGCGAGCTTGAGCGCGCGAACGACGTCGCGTTGCCGGATTTCACCGGTTGGCATGGCTGAGGATGTGAGCGCTGTAAGCGGGTCAACTTCTGCAGGCTGTTCGGAAATAACGCCATCGAGTTTCAGCAACAATGCACCATCGCGCACGACCGCCGGATTGGGGCTGGCGTTCAGAAGTGCGAACATCGCAAGGAAGAATAAGAACAGGAACAGGAGGACGAGCAGGTCTTTCAACCCGACCAATATTTTCCAACTGACACGCAGAAACTGCATAATGTGATGCCCCTTTTTGATCTTTGTTCCGATGTAAGCATTCAAACGCCGTTTGCCACTATTGTTCGACAAAAAGATGTCGCGCGCTGACAAGATTGCAAAACAGAAAAGGGCCGCTGGAATGATCCAACGGCCCTTAAACATGGGTCAGCGGTCGGATGTGCCGCTGCCGGAAGTTGCTTTCATGCCGTGACCGGCATCGCCGATATCATCGGCGGCCGATCTCCCGAACGGAATTCCCCGACCTCTTAACTGAACCATGAGACATCGGATCACCTCCTTTCGTTGAATGGAAATTGCTTGCTTCAAACATATATCTGCCCTCCGCAGGACCGAA
>NZ_JBIICH010000016.1:0-26363 GCF_044239005.1 Sphingorhabdus sp.
TTGAAAAGCTTGGTGCAATCGGTGACGTTGTCACTGTGAAGGACGGCTATGCCCGTAACTTCCTGTTGCCAAACAAAAAAGCGCTCCGTGCGAACGACGCAAACCGCAAGGTTTTCGAAGCCAACCGCGCGAAAATTGAAAGCGACAACGCAACCCGTCGTGAAGAAGCGCAAAAGGCTTCTGGCGGCGTCGAAGGCAAGCAGATCGTTCTGATCCGTGCGGCTTCGCAAACTGGCCAGCTTTATGGTTCGGTTTCGGTTAAGGACATCGTTGACGGTCTGGTCGCCCAGGACGCCAAGGTTACCAAGTCGATGATCGTTCTTGAACGCCCCATCAAAACGCTTGGCGTATTTGACGTTAAGGTTGTCCTGCACCCCGAAGTTTCGGTTACGGTTCAGGTCAATGTGGCCCGTTCAGACGACGAAGCCGAGCTGCAGAAGGACGGCGTCAACGTTCTTGAGCAGATGTTCGAAGCTGAACAGGCCGAGATCGCTGCTGAAGCCATTGAAGCGCAGGTTGAAGCCGAAGTCGCTGCCGACGCTGCCGATGCAGCTGAAGCCGCTGCAAACGCAAAGCGCCGCGAAGAGCAAGCTGCTGCCAAGGCTGCTGCTGAAGCTGCCGGTGGTTTGTCGGCCGAGGCTGACGAAGCGTAAGCTTTCGCGACAAGAAAAACAAAAAGCCGCCCCGTCGCAAGACCGGGCGGCTTTTTTGTGCCATTTTCCGTCCGTGCAACACCATTCGTCATCCTGAACTTGTTTCAGGATCTTACTTTTTACTGCACCGTCGAATGAATTAAGACCCTGAAACAAGTTCAGGGTGACGAATGTAGCAATCACAAGGCGCGGGCAGGCTAATTACAAACTGCGTGGTAGCTGTGACGTGCCCGTACGGTTAAAGCCAACCCATGACCGCACCCATCATCATCACCGCCGAAATGGGCAAAGCGGATCAGGCGTGGGCCAATGGATTGCGGCGCGCGCATTATCCTGCCGACCGCAACATGGTCGATGCGCATATCACGCTGTTCCACCATTTGCCCCCAAGCCATATTGCCGGGGTCAAAGCCCGCTTGGCGGCTCTTGCGGCGGAATGTCCCGCGCCGAAGGCCCGTTTAAGTGACCTTATGAACCTGGGTGGCGGCGTGGCTTATCACGTTGAAAGCCCGGAACTCCTCTCGATTCGTGATGCATTGGCCGAAGCGTTTCGCGGCTTGCTGATTCCGCAGGACCAAGCGCGCCCGCGGCTGCACATCACCGTCCAGAACAAGGTCGAACCCGCAATTGCGAAAGCACTCTACTATAGGCTTTCCAGCAATTTTCAGCCCCGATCCTTGTCGATTTATGGCCTCGCTGCTTATTATTATCGCGGCGGTCCGTGGGAACAGATTGGCAGATGGGCATTTCGGGGCTGAATAACGTTTCGCAGCCCTTGACCCATGCACCCCCCACGCTTATAGCGCCGCGTGCTTCCCCGCAAACGCCGGGATTCACGCTTGGATGGCGAAGTAGCTCAGCTGGTTAGAGCGGTGGAATCATAATCCATAGGTCGGGGGTTCAAGTCCCTCCTTCGCTACCATCCTCCCACATATACGATAGACCGGACGGCATCATGAGCTTGCCCGACGCCCAGGCGAGGGCTAAGCTTCGGTTATGAAGGACTGTTCCCAATGCGTTGTACGTAACCGTGCAATTTGCGCCGGCCTCGAACCCGATGAGCTTGATGCGTTGGGGCAGCTTGGCCGCAAGCAGCGCGTGACAAGGGGACAGACGGTTGTTTGGGAAGGCGATGATTCGGTTGTCGTCGCCAACGTCATCGAAGGCGTCCTTAAAGTTTCCATGAGCATTTCGGATGGCCGCGAACAGATTGTCGGCCTTGTCTTCGCCTCTGATTTTATCGGCCGGCCCTTTGGTCAGCAAAACCCCTACAGCGTCACTGCGCTCACAGATGCAGAATTATGCATTTTCTCCCGTTCCACTTTTGACAGCTTCGCGCGGCAGCATCCGGAACTGGAGCATAAGCTGTTGCGGCGGACGTTGACTGAACTTGATCGTGCCCATGAATGGATGTTGCTGTTGGGGAAGAAGACCGCGACGGAGCGCATTGCGACCTTGCTGCTCGAAATGTCTGCGCGCCTTGGTGAGACTGGCTGTTCGGCGGACAAAGGCGCCTTAGATAGGTTTGAATTGCCCCTTGATCGCCAACAAATGGGTGATGTTCTTGGCTTAACCATTGAAACGGTCAGCCGGCAATTATCGCTGTTGAAAGCCGACGGTGTCATTAACTTGCCGGACCGCCGGACGGTGACCATTCACGACCGTGCGCGGCTTCAGCGTCTTTCTGCCGCCACATAAGGCGGTTTTTTATAGTCCGTCCGGCCGGTGCATATGGTGCCAGCGCCAGCGCAAGAAATATGGGTTTAACCGGAGGCTTTAGTCTTTGCCGTTATCCGCAGGGCCGCCGACAAGCACAAAATGCCGGTCGCAATAGCCGCAATCGACATAGCCTTTTTCATCAATCTGAAGCCAGACGCGGGGGTGCCCCAGTGCAGCAGGGATATCGCCGCTGCCGTCGCAAGCAACGCGCGGTTCACGGACTCGGATCGTTTCAGGATTGTTGTTCATGCGCGGCGCGTAGCAAAAGCGCTGCGGGGCTGCAACGGGTCAGAAATAATTGAGCGTGATCGACCAGTTTCCCGAATACACGCCGGGCGCTTGGTTTGCGCCAACCTCAAGCGTGGCACTGCTCAAATAGCCGCATCAATGCATTGCGTGCATTTCATGCTACGCCCGCAATCTGTCATTTCCCGTGATTGCTTAGCTGGGCTGCGTTCGCTATCGCATGCTTATGTCTGAACAAGCTATCTCGATCAAGAATCTCTCTAAAAAATATGCCAGCGGCAAACAGGCGCTGAGTGATGTCAGCTTCGACGTCGCTCAGGGATCTATTTTTGGGCTTCTGGGGCCAAATGGTGCAGGTAAATCCACATTGATCAACATATTGGCCGGGATGGTGATGAAAAGCTCCGGCTCTGCATCGATTTGGGGTTTTGATATCGATGAAAACCCACGCAATGCCAAGGCATCGATCGGTATTGTCCCGCAGGAAATCATGTTCGATCCCTTCTTTACACCCAAAGAAGCGCTTGAACTGCAGGCGGGCCTATATGGCGTGCCCAAGTCCAAGCGGCGGACGATGGAGCTGCTCAAGGCGGTCCGGTTGGAGGACAAGGCGGATGCCTATGCCCGTACATTGTCTGGCGGTATGAAAAGACGGTTGCTGGTGGCCAAAGCCATGGTCCATTCGCCGCCTGTTATCGTGCTCGATGAGCCCACGGCTGGTGTCGATATCGAGCTGCGCCAACAATTGTGGGATTATGTGCTTGAACTGAACAAGCAGGGCGTGACCGTGGTGTTGACCACCCACTATCTCGAAGAAGCCGAACAATTGTGTGATCGCATCGCTATCATCAACCATGGGCAGCTTATTGCCAACAAGCCAACGCGTGAGCTGGTCGGCATGGCCCGGGAAAAGGCGGTTGTTCTGACGCTGGATCGGGATGTTACCGTTGCGCCTACCCATGAGGCGTTTGAAAAATCCGAATTGGTGAATGAGCGCACAATCGAGATTACCTATAACAAAGACCGGATGAATGCGGGCGAAGTGTTGACGACCATTCAGGGACTGGGCCTTGGGATATTGGACGTGACAACCAAGGAAGCTGACCTTGAAGACGTCTTCCTGCGTCTGACAAGCAGTGCATAAATGGACGTCGACGTCCTCATCATCGGATCAGGTGCGGCGGGATTAACCGCTGCGCTGCAGCTCGCAACACGCCGAAAAGTCGCCGTCTTGGCAAAGGGCGCGATATCCGATGGCGCGACAGCCTGGGCCCAAGGGGGCATCGCCGCCGTGCTGGAGCCCGGCGATAATTTCGAAAGCCATATCGAAGATACAATGGTCGCGGGTGCCGGGCTGAACAACCGTGCGACCGTCGAATTTGTCGTCGAAAATGCGCCTGTCGCCATTGAGCGGCTGGCGAAGCTGGGCGTGCCGTTTAATCTTGAGGGCAATGACTGGCACCTGACGCGTGAGGGCGGCCACAGCCATCGCCGCATCGTCCATGTCGATGACGCCACCGGATGGGCAGTGCAGCAGGCATTGGAGGCCGCCGCGAGGGCGCATCCCAATATCGTGCTGGTGCCCGATATGGTCGCCGTTGATTTGATATCGGGCCGCCATCAGGAACGGTTTTCAACCTCAGGCCGCGTCCATGGTGTCTATGCGCTCAACCGCAAGACAGGGCAGGTGGAAGCGTTCACTGCGCGCGCTACGATCTTGGCTAGCGGCGGCGCCGGACGCACTTATCTCTACTCCACCGCACCACGCGGGGCGACGGGCGATGGCATTGCGATGGCGTGGCGCGCTGGCTGCCGCGTATCGAATATGGAATTCATGCAATTCCACCCGACCTGCCTATACAATCTTGAGGTCAAAAACTTCCTGATTACCGAGGCGGTGCGCGGCGAAGGCGGCATATTGAAAAATCCCAAAACCGGGCATCGTTATATGCCCGATTATGACGAACGCGCAGAGCTTGCGCCGCGCGATATCGTTGCCCGCGCCAATGATGCGGAGATTAAGCGCGACGGGTTGGAATATGTCCATTTGGACATCAGCCATAAGCCAGCAGATTTTGTGAAGGGGCATTTCCCGAACATTTATGAAAAGCTAATGGGGCTTGGCATCGACATCACGCGCGAGCCCATTCCCGTGGTGCCAGCGCAGCATTATACCTGCGGCGGTGTTCTGGTTGACCTTGATGGCCGAACCGATGCGCCGGGGCTGTATGCGGCTGGCGAAGTGACGCAAAGTGGACTTCATGGTGCCAACCGCCTTGCGTCGAATTCGCTGCTGGAATGTTTCGTCTTTGGTGACGCCTGTGCGCGCCATATTGATGCCCATTGGGACAGCCTGCCACCACCACCGCCCATCCGCGCATGGGATGAAAGCCGCGTGACGGACAGCGACGAAGAAGTTGTCATTGCGCAATGCTGGCGTGAAATCCGGCAATTCATGTGGAACTTTGTCGGCATCGTCCGCACGACCAAGCGGCTGGAGCGCGCGCAGCATCGTATCGATTTGCTGCGCAGCGAAGTTGCCGATTATTACAGCCATTTCCGCGTAACGCCTGACCTGATTGAACTGCGCAACTTGGTCGAGGTCGCGGCGCTTATCATTCAGTCCGCTTTGTCACGGCATGAAAGCCGGGGGCTGCATTTCACGCTCGATTATCCCGAAACGTTAAAGGAGGCGGTTGATACCGTTTTGGTCCCATGAAAAAACTGCTCCCGCTTTTTGCCTTGGTTGCGCTCTCGCCGGCATATGCAGCGACCCCCGAAGAAACCGCGCGTGAGGTGCTGGCGAAATCCCCCATCATCGACGGGCACAATGATACGCCGCACCAGATTGCGGAATTGTTCGATCGGGATTTCTCGAAATTCAACCTCTCGGCCTTGCCGGCCGATGTGCTTGCCAAAACGCATACGGATATCCGCAATGCGCGCGCCGGTTTCCTCGGCGGACAATTTTGGTCGGTATATGTCGATGCCGCGCTGCCAAAGCATGAGGCGGTAACACGCACCATCGCGCAGATTGACGTCGTGCGGCAGATGATCGCGCGCTATCCAGACAGCTTTGTTTATGCATCGACCGCCGCTGAGGTGGAGCGCGCGATGAAGGCAGGCAAGATCGCGTCGATGATTGGCATGGAGGGTGGGCATTCCATTGGGAACTCGCTTGAGATCCTGCGACAAAGCTATGCGCTTGGCGCACGCTATATGACCATCACGCACAGCCTGACGACCGATTGGGCCGACAGCGCGACCGATGCGCCAAAGCATGATGGTCTGTCGCCATTTGGTTTTGACGTGCTGGCGGAAATGAACCGGTTGGGGATGATTGCGGACATCAGCCATGTGTCAGAGGCAACGATGCATGACGTGCTGGATAAAACCACCGCGCCCGTGCTGTTCACGCACAGCAATGCCCGCGCCATCACACCGCATCCGCGTAACGTGCCGGACTCCGTGTTGAAGCGTTTGCCGCAAAATGGCGGCGTGGTGATGGTTACATTTGTCCCGGGCTTTACCTCGCCCGAACGCCGCCAGTGGGAGTTTGAACGGTCGGCTGTAGCGGGTCGTGCGAAAACGGAATTTTCCGGCAACCCTGTTGGCGAGAAAGCTGCCGTAGACGCATGGATTGCCGCAAATCCACAGCCCAAAGCAACATTGGCGCAAGTCGCTGACCATATCGACCACATCCGCAAAGTTGCCGGCATCGACCATATCGGCATTGGCGGCGACTTTGGTGGTGTCGATGAGCTACCCGTGGGATTGGAAAACGTATCGACCTATCCCGCTCTGTTCGCAGAACTGGTACGTCGTGGCTATTCCAAGAGCGATCTCGCCAAAATCGCCCAAGGCAACGCCCTACGCGTCATGCGCGGGGTCGAGAAGGCGGCGGGGAAATAGCTGTCGCGGCTTTGCGTGATGAGAGAGTTACGCAAAGCCTTCGGACAAATATCGCTCCGCTATTGCGGCGTGGAGGGCGGCTCCGCGGGCCATGACGCTGTCGTCTAGGACCATGCGGTTGGAGTGCAGGCCGCAGCAGGACCGCCAGTCGTCGCCCTCATGTGAAGCGCCCAAGAAGAACATGGCGCCGGGCACCTTCTCAAGGACATAGGCGAAGTCTTCCGCGCCCATGATCGGCGTGTCGAGCGTCAGCCAGCTTTCGGCGCCGAACATATCCTCAACGACGGATTTACCGAATTGAACCGCACGGTCGTCGCAGACGGTGACAGGGAAGCCTTGTTCAATATGGACCTCCGCGCTGCAACCATGGGCAGCGGCGATGCCGGGGGCGAGACGATGCAGCTCCTCCGCCACGCGCGCGCGTGACTGCGGCGACAGGGTCCGGATAGTGCCCAAAAGATGCGCGGTTTCCGGAATGATGTTGTTGGTCGTGCCTGCTGCGATTTTGGCAATGGTGATGACCGCCGGGTTAAACACGGAAATCTTGCGCGTGACCATCGTCTGAATGGCCGATACGATTTCGCAGGCAACAGGTATGGGATCAACGGCGTCATGTGGCATCGATGCGTGGCCGCCCGCGCCCTTGACGGTAATATTCAGGACGTCAGACGACGCCAGCAACGGTCCGCTTCGGCCGCTAAACACACCGCGCGGGGCGTTGGGCATGATGTGCAAGGCAAAGGCGGCATCGGGCAGCGGATCAATCAAGCCGTCGTCGAGCATGAAGCGTGCGCCATGATGGCCTTCTTCGCCGGGCTGGAACATGAATTGTACCGTGCCGGCGAGTTGATCGCGCTTGGCGCATAGCATCTTGGCCGCACCCACAAGCATCGCGACATGGGTATCATGCCCACAGGCATGCATCGCGCCTTCGGTCAGCGAGCTATATTCAAGGCCCGTATCTTCATGGAGCGGCAACGCGTCCATATCGCCACGCAGGAGCACCGTACGGCCATTGGCCGGGCCTTTAAGGGTCGCGATGAGCCCCGTGGTCGATGGCCCTTCACGCAGCTCCAGCGGCAGGCCAGCAAGCGCGGCCTTTATTTTGGCCAATGTCTTGGGGTTTTGCAGGCCAAGCTCAGGCTCGGCATGAATGGCGCGGCGCAGCGCGATCAGGTCGGGAAGGATGTCTTCGGCGTCGTCGCGCCAGTCAGTGCTGATTAAGTCCATAGCTTAACTAGCACCACCCTGGCGCGCCCGACAACTGCCTTATTTTTCCAGACGTACCGTCACATATTGCGTCGGTGCACCGCGGCGTTTGACGCCCAGCAAGATGGCACCACGACCGGCTGCCTTGGCTTCCTTGACGACACCGGCGAGGTCGCCTGCTGCGCTCACCGGCTTGTAGTTTGCCGATACGATGACATCTCCACGACGCAGACCAACCTGCGCACCCGTGCCGGTGCCCGGAACGTCAATAACGACACCCTTTGTATCAGTGGTCAGGCCAAGTGCGCGCGCGATTTCGGCATCCAGCGGAATAACGCTGATGCCCAAAGCATCACGCACGACCTTTGAATCTGGCGTGTCGCTTTGCTTGTCGAAATCCTTGTTTTCCTCAGGGTTGAAACTTTGCGCCAGCTTTTCTTCGGGAGGACGTGTGCCAACGGTTGCGGTCAGCTTCAGCGGCTTGCCTTCACGCAAGATATCCAGCGGAATGCGGGTGCCAGGTTTGATATTGGCGACGATGAAGGACAGCGTCGCTTCAGGCGAAACATCGCGGTCATTGACGCGCAGAACGATGTCGCCTTCTTTCAGGCCAGCCTTATCCGCGGCTTCACCGGCAACAACGCGGGCGACAAATTCACCGCGGTTCTTGTCCAGACCAAGCGCGTCGGCGGTATCCTCATCCACGGGCCGGATGCTAATACCCAAATAGCCACGTTCCGGACGAACGCCCTTTTTCAGGGACTCAATCACAGGAATGGCTTCTTCTGCAGGAATGGCAAATCCGACGCCGATATTCGCACCGACTGGTGAAATCAGGCGGTTGTTGATGCCAACGACTTCGCCCTTGAGGTTGAACAAGGGACCCCCCGAGTTGCCGGGGTTGATGGCGGTGTCGGTTTGAATGAAGCGGTCATATGCGCCACCTGCACCGATGTTACGCTGAAGCGCGGAGATAATGCCCGCGGTCACGGTGTTGCCAAGGCCAAGCGGGTTACCAATTGCAATGACCCAGTCACCCACACGGCTTTTCTTGGAATCGGCCATTTTGACGAACGGCAAATCGGTCGCACGGATTTTGAGCAACGCGATGTCTGATTGTGGATCACGGCCGACGATTTCCGCATCATATTCCTTGCCATCAAACAAGGTGACGGTCACGCGGTCAACCGCGTCGCCCGATGGGCCACCCGCGACGACATGGTTGTTGGTCACGATATAGCCATCGCTCGAGATCAAAAACCCTGAGCCACCGCTTGCTTGATCCTGTGTCACTGGGCGACGTTCGCCGGTTAGCGGGTTAAAGCTGGTCGCGACCTGCACCTTTTTACGTGTGGCGATGTTGACCACCGCTGGCTGCAACTGTGCAGCCAAGTCTGCGAAGCTTGACGGTGCGCCGCCGGGCGCGAGATTAACTTGTTCCGAAACAGCAAGGCCGGTTTGCGCGGTCACGGGATTGTCGTTGACCAAAGCTACGGCGGCACCTGTCATTAAAAGCGCGGTGGTAACTGCATAAGCGTAACGCACGGATATCATTCCTCTCGTATATTCAGTTGGGCAGCAGGCCCGAAAGTCCGCCATTCGATGGCGTGGTAAAGCTTAACGCCAATTGAATGGATGCCATCCAATTGGCCAAGGTCATCCGTCGTTCGACTAACGTCCGGTACGGAATTTCTCAAGATAAGCATTCTGCGGCGACAAGATGATGTTGCTTGACCCCTCGCCATTCTGGAAAGTCTGGCGATAGCTCTGCATGGCGCGATAGAAGTCGTAGAAACCCGGATCCTTGCCATAGCTTATGGCATAGATGCGTGCGGCTTCGGCTTCGGCGTCTGCGCGGATAATCTGCGCTTCTTTCTGGCCCTCGGCATCGATCGCAATCGCTTCCTGATTACGCGCGCTGCGCATCCGGTTATAGGCCGACTGCAGCGTTGCTGCGGGCAAATCCGCGCGCTTAATGCGGACATCAATGACTTCAGCGCCATATTTCTTGGCTTCGCGGTTCAACGCTGTCTGGATATTTTCCATAACTTCGCCGCGCTCGGCACTCAGCAAGGCAACAAAGGTGCGCTTGCCCAATTCGTTGCGAAGCGATGAGCCCAATATTGTCTTCAACTGCTCGCGCAGGCGATCTTCGGTACGGATGGTCCGATACATGACATCCGGTTGCGTGATGCGGAACCGGGCAAAAGCGTCGACTTGCAGACGCAGCTGGTCCGTGGAAAGCACTTCCTGCTGATCCATTTCGACGCTCAACACGCGCTTGTCGACAATCTGGATTTGCTCAACAAAAGGGATGCGGAAGGTGAGGCCCGCGCGCGTTTCGCCAAATCGTTCGTTCGGACGATATTTGTTCACAACGCGGTCAACCTTGCCGTAGCTGCTGATAATCGCTTGTTGTGTTTCGGGGACGATGGTGACCGACATGCTCCACAAAATGAGCGCACCGATACCAATCAATGCCAGATAAATCGGGTTTCTGATGATATTCGTCATCATTGCTTTTTTCCTGTCACAACAACGGGTTCAGCCTTTTGCGCGGCCTTTTTCTGAAATTCAGGGAGCGGAAGGTATGGCGTCACGCCACCGGTTTCGACAATCGTCTTGTCGACCTTGCCAAGCACTTGCTCCATTGTTTCATAATATAGCCGCCTTTTGGTGACTTCGGGCGCTTCACGATATTGCACATAGATTTTGTCAAACTCGGCAGTTTCACCCAAGGCCAACTCGGTAACGCGGCTGGCATAAGCACGGGCGTCGTTCAGATAGCTTTCGCGGCGTTGTTGCGCTGCGTTTACTTCGCGGAATGCATCATTCACTTCCGCCGGTGGGTCTGACTGACGGATTGAAATGCTCTGCACCAACACACCAGAGCGATATTCGTCCAATATCTGCTGCATGCGGCGGCGCACTTCCAATTCGATTGCACCACGGCCGGGGCCAATGGCTTGGGTCAGATCAAAATTCGCAACGGCGGCGCGCATGGCGCTTTCCGCGACTTCCTTGACGGTGCCTTCAGGGCTGTCGAGTTGGAACAGGTATAGCGACGGGCTCTTGATCGACCAGCGGACGTCATAGGCCATATCAATGATGCTCTGGTCTTTGGTCAGGACCAGATTTTCACTGCTTGCCTTGGGCGAACCGATGGAGGTCGTCTGGATCTGCTTGGTATCGATCTTGGTGATACTCTCAATGGGCGACGGCAGCGTGAAACGAATGCCGGGCTGCACCGTGCGGGCAAATTTGCCAAGCTGGGTTACAACGCCTTCTTGTTCCGGGCCAATCCGGTGGATCGTTGACCAAGCGAGCCAGAGCACGAGAAAGCCACCGACGATAATCGGCCACCAGCTTTTGCCATCCGGCCGTTGCGGAAGACCACCAAAGCCACCGCCTTTGCGGCGCAGCAATTCTTCCAGTGATGGGCCACGGGTCCGCGATTGTTTTGCCGCACCTTCCGGTGTCGGGTCCCACGGATTAACCGGATCAGGCTTTGATCGGCCACCTTTTTCATTTGCGTTACCGGATGTACCGGTGTCGTGGGAATCGTCTGAATCCCACGGTCCTTTGCCTTCTATCGCCAAAATATGTGACCCCTGCTCGTCAATTTTTTTGCTCATAAAGTCTATGTAGTAGCGGTTTTTCAGAAAAACAGTGTCAATCCCGCAATTCTGAATCTATTCGGCATGATATGCCAAATATTGAACATTTTTCTGATATAATTTCTGCCGTCGCCGGCGCTCGTGCGAGTGGTTTGAAAATCGCCGATGGCGCGGTTTCGCTTATGCTCGATGTGTCGGGCTTGAACGCGGATGCGCGCACGCAAATGGAAGCCGATGTTCGCAGCGCCGTTGAACGCGCAGGCGCGACGTCGGTTCGGATCATGTTGACGGCGGAGCGGATTACGCCGCGCTTGATCGCTGTGGCCAGCGGCAAAGGTGGCGTGGGTAAATCAACGCTGTCGACGAACCTTGCCATCGCCATGGCGCGGAACGGCCGATCGGTCGGGCTGGTTGATGCCGATATCTACGGTCCATCACAACCACGTTTGATGGGTGTTGAGGGCGTGAAGCCTGAAGCCGAAGGCAAGAATATGATACCCGTAATGGGCGCTGGCGGCGTGCCTTTCCTGTCGATGGGCCAGTTGGTCAATCCGGGTCAGGCCATTGCGTGGCGTGGCCCGATGGCGGGCAATGCCCTGTCGCAGCTTGTCGATGCCAAATGGGGTGATGTGCGCGACATCGTGGTCGATATGCCGCCGGGCACCGGTGACATCCAATTGTCGATGATCCAAAAGCACAAGCCGGTCGGTGCCGTTATCATTTCCACGCCGCAGGATTTGGCATTGATTGACGCCACCCGCGCCATCAGCTTTTTTGACACCGCGAAAGTCCCGATCATTGGGCTCGTTGAAAATATGGCAGGTTATCTCTGCCCGCATTGCGGCGAAATGAGTGATCCTTTTGGTTCGGGCGGAGCCGAAGCCGCGGCAAAGGAATTGGGCATTCCGTTTTTGGGCCGCATTCCGCTGGACATCAAAATCCGCATGGCAAGCGATGCAGGCAACCCACCGGCACTGGATGAAGGCCCCATTAGCGATGCCTATGCCGCAATTGCCCGGCAAGTATCCGCATGGATGGATGCGCCAAAGGCCGCGCCTGCATGACGGAAGACGCAGGGGCAGGCGAAGGCATTAGCCGCCGAAAGCTGCTCATTGGGGGCGGCGCTGGCGTCGGCTTGCTTGTGGCTTGGGGCCTGTGGCCACGCCGCTATACGCCCAATTTACGGACGGTAGAGGGCGAGCATCTTTTCGGACCATGGCTTAAAATAGCCGAGGACGGCAAAATCGTCGTGGGCGTTCCACAAAGCGAGTCTGGCCAAGGCGTGTATACGGCATTGGCGCAAATCGTCGCCGGAGAGCTTGGTGCTGACTGGCGATCGGTGGCAGTGCAACCAGTGCCGCCAAGTCCGATATTTGCAAACACATTATTGGCGCGTGAGTGGGCGCCGGCATTCATGCCCGAAAATCTGTCGCTCAACGCAGATGGCGGTCCCGTTGCCAGCGGCATCAATGAACGCGCGAGACGCGACGTCTTTGTGGTGACGGGCGGATCATCCTCCATAAGGCAGTTTGAACAGCCATGCCGTGAAGCTGGCGCAGCGGCGCGGGCGGTCTTGTGTCAGGCCGCGGCAGCGCGCTGGGACATTTCGTGGGAACAGTGCCAAACGGACCGCGGCTTTGTGGTCTTTGGAAAGAGGCGCCTCGCATTTGCTGATCTTGTCATTGAAGCATCAGAGCTCGCGCCGCCATCGCCGATTCCGCTGAATTCTTCGCCGCGCAACCGCCTTTCGGGCCGTGACGCGCCGCGGCTCGATCTGTCTGCCAAGGTCGATGGCAGCGCAAGCTTTGCGGGCGATATTCGTCTGCCCGATATGCTCTACGCGTCTGTCCGGGGCGGGCCAGCGGGCGACAGTAGGCTGAAATCGGCTAACACAAAAGCGGCACTGAAAATGCGCGGCGTGGTGCAAGTTGTGCGCACCAAAAGCTGGGTTGCCGCAGTGGCAAGCAACTGGTGGGCAGCCAATACCGCGCTCGATGCAATGAAGCCCGTCTTTGCGACAAAAGGCGGCCTGGCGGACAGCCAGAAAATTGGCCAGTCGCTCAACGACGCGATCGCCAAAGGACCCGGCTTCCGTGCCTTCAAATCAGGCGACGTTGACGCTGCAATGGCGCCAGAGACGGCAACGCGCATTTTTAAGGCCGACTATTCGGTGGGTGCGGCGGTGCACGCCCCCATTGAAACACGTTCAGCGACGGCGGATTATCGCAATGGTCGTCTGCAATTATGGATCGCATCACAAGCGCCCCAGGCCGCGCGAGTTGCCGCAGCAAATGCCATTGGCATCGATGTAAATGATGTCGTTCTCTACCCCGTCATGGCGGGCGGAAGCTTTGACCGCAATTTTGACAATGTGATCGCCGCGCAAGTCGCGGTCATTGCCAAGGAAGTGGGCCGGCCGGTGCAATTGGTCTGGTCGCGCCCCGAAGATTTCCTGCGGGATCATGTTCGCACACCGGCGCTGGGCCGTTTATCCGCCGCGATAAATGCCGAAGGCGCAGTGACCGCCATGAGCGTGCGGGTGGCCGCGGCATCAAGCATGCGTGAGCTTGCAAACCGTATCGATGGGCAAAGCGTTGACGCCGCGCGCAAGGCGTCCGCAGGCGAATTTGACGCGCTCGCGGTGCACGGTGCGGAGATACCATATGCCATTCCCAATCTGACGATTGACCATTTTCCGGTGCGCATGCCGGTGCCAACCGGGCCGTGGCGGAGCCTTGCGCACAGCTACAACTGCTTCTTCGTCGAAGGTTTCATTGACGAGCTTGCCCAAAAAGCTGGCGTCGAGCCCTTGTCGTTTCGCATGCAAATGCTTGTCGGCCAGACGCGGCTTGCCCGATGCCTTACGGGCGTCGCCAATATGGCGGGATGGGACGGGGGTGCATCGGGCAGCGGACGCGGGCTTGCGTGCCACAGCATGCGCGGCAGCCACATTGCCGTTATCGTGACGGCGCGTACCAGCGAAACCGGCGTGCGTGTCGACCGTATTCATGCGATGGCGGATTGCGGGCGGCTTATTAATCCCGATCTGGCGCGCCAGCAGATTGAGGGCGGCATTGTGTTTGGATTGGCGCAAGCCTTGGGTTCCACAACCGAATTTCAGGACGGCCTGCCAACCGCCCGCCGTCTGCGTGATGTGGACTTGCCGAAATTGGCCGACGTGCCGGAAATCACCGTTGAATTTGCGCGCAGCGATGCGGCGCCGGGTGGTGTCACTGAACTTGGGGTGCCGCCAGTTGCCCCCGCACTTGCAAACGCTTTATTCTCCGCAGCCGGAATACGTTTGCGTGAACTTCCATTGCTGTCCCGGGGACTATAATGACCTTACCAATTGACCACCCACCCGTAGCGACGCCCAAAGTCGGCGTCCTGCTGGTGAATCTGGGTACGCCAGACGCACCGACGACGTCAGCGGTGAAGCGCTATTTGAAACAGTTTTTGTCGGATCGACGCGTTGTCGAAATTCCGCCTTTGCTGTGGCAGCCAATTTTGCGCGGCATCATTTTGAACACCCGTCCGCAAAAATCGGCGCAGGCATATGCCAAAGTTTGGACGGAAAAAGGATCGCCGCTCGCATTCTTTACAGCCGGACAGGCGGAAGCTTTGCAGGTGCGTATGGAAGGGATCGCCGATGTGCGATATGCCATGCGCTATGGTAATCCGTCCGTCGCTGACCAACTGGCCGCGATGAAAGCGGCGGGGTGCAACCGGATTTTAATTGCGCCATTATATCCGCAATATTCAGGGGCGACGACGGGTACTGTGCTTGATGAGGCATATGCCACGCTCACCGCCATGCGATGGCATCCGGCGATCCGGACGCTGCCGGCTTATCATGATGATGCGCGCTATATCGGTGCGTTGAAATCGTCGATTGAGGCGTCGCTTGCGAAACTGGATTTCGTACCCGACGCGCTTGTGATCAGTTTCCACGGGATGCCGGAACGGACGCTCCATTTGGGCGACCCTTATCATTGCCACTGCCAAAAAACCGCACGGCTTCTGTCGGAAGCCATGGGCCGTGATCTTGTTGTCAGTTTCCAATCCCGTTTTGGGCGGGCAAAATGGCTTGAACCCGCCACCGACGATACGCTGATGAAGCTTGCGCGCGAAGGGACAAAGAAAGTCGCGATCTTTGCGCCGGGCTTTTCGGTCGATTGCCTCGAAACGCTCGAAGAGCTCGCGATGCAAGGGCATGAGCAGTTCGAAGAAGCGGGCGGCACACATTATGCCTATCTGCCGTGCTTGAACGACAGCGATATCGGCATGGATATGCTTGAACAGATTATCGCGCAGGAACTCGCGGGCTGGATCTAATCGTTGGCACAGCGTGGCTGCGGCTTTTTTGTGCTAACGTTTACGGCAACTTGCACTTGTGCCCTTGTGCATTAATCATGGCGGAAATAGCGATGAGGAGAGCAATGCATGTCACGAATTGCGGTGGTTACAGGCGGCACCCGAGGTATTGGCGAAGCGATCTGTTTGAAGCTTCAGGAAAAAGGCCGGATGGTCATCGCCAACTATGGTGGCAATGACGCGGCCGCCAAGGCTTTTTCGGAGCGGACCGGCATTGCGGTGCGGAAGTGGGACGTTGGCGATCATCAAAGCTGTCTGGACGCCTGCGCGGCGATTGAGGCGGAGTTCGGGCCGATCGACATCATGGTCAACAACGCGGGCATCACCCGCGATGCTACGATGATGAAGATGACATTCGAACAATGGGACGAAGTGATCCGGGTCGACCTGACGGGATGTTTCAACATGGCCAAGGCGGTATTTGCCGGCATGCGCGAACGCAAATGGGGCCGCATCGTAAACATTGGCTCGGTCAACGGTCAGGGCGGCCAAATTGGTCAGGTAAATTACGCAGCCGCAAAATCAGGCATCCATGGCTTTACCAAATCGCTTGCTGCCGAAGGTGCGCGCTATGGCGTGACCGCCAATGCAATCGCCCCGGGCTATATCGGCACCGAAATGCTGTCGACCATCCCGGAAAATGTGATGGAAAAGATTGTCGCGCAAATCCCGGTTGGCCGTTTGGGTCAACCCGACGAAATCGCCCGCGGCGTCGAATTTTTGACGAGCGACAATGCAGGCTTCATCACCGGTTCGACTTTGTCGATCAACGGTGGTCAGCACATGTATTGATGGTCGTCGGCGGGTGAGCGACATTTATCATCCGCCCGTAAAGCGCAGCATGACGGTGGCGGGGCATCAAACCTCCATCAGTCTGGAACCGCTTTTCTGGGACGCGTTGAAACGGGCTGCCGAGCAGAAGGATTTGCCCGTCAATGCGTTGGTCGCGCAAATCGATGTTGAGCGTCTGGAATCGGGCACACCCTGCGGATTGGCAAGTGCGATTCGATTGTGGGTGATGGCGAACGCATAAAGGGTTCCGTCACATCGACCTGTCCGGTCGGTTAAAGCCCTGCTTCGACCGCTATTCGGACGGCATCTGCCGCATTCGACGTCGACAGTTTCTTGAACATCAGCATGCGGTGCATCTGGACCGTTTTTTCGCTTAAGGACAATCGATAGGCAATCTGCTTTGTCCGGAAACCGCGGGCCATCTGCTGCAAAATCTCGCGCTGACGGGGCGAAAGCCGGTCGACGATCTGTGCAGCCTGTTGTTGCCGCACCAGCCCAATGCTCTCCTCTTCGGGTAGCACTTCGATTTGGGACCCGACGAACAGTTCAAGATTCCCATCATCGTCGAACAATGGCGCAATCATCACCGCGTTGCGAAAGGGGGATCCGTCTTTCCGGTAGTTAATGAGTTCTGCCAGTGCAGAATGTTGCCCTTGCACTGCCGAGCGCAGCTTTTCCGTCTGGCCATTTTCGGTGTCCGGACCGCGCAAGAAACGGCAGTTGCGACCGATGACTTCGTCTTCTGCATAGCCGGTTAGCGCACAAAAAGCCGCATTCACCGCAATCAGGGGATTGTCTGGCTTGGTGGGGTCGCTGACGACGGTTGCGATGGGGCTAAAGCGGATCGAATCCAAAACTGGATGACGCGTGGCTTGGCTTGGCTTCGGATTCACATTCGATTTCACTTTGATGAGAGATGCCGCAAAAATATCAATGTGGCAACTGTTCCTTGAATGCGACGCTCCGATTCGAATGGCGCTCGTTAGTCTGAGCCCACCCGCTCAACATCCGCGCCGATAAGCTGAAGCTTTTCTTCTAGCCGTTCATAGCCCCTGTCGAGGTGGTACAGCCGGCTCACATGCGTTTCGCCCTCTGCGACCAGGCCAGCGATCACAAGGCTCATAGAGGCTCTCAAATCGGTTGCCATCACAGGCGCGCCCGTCATTTTCTTCACGCCGTGGACAATGGCCGTACGGCCCTTGGTTTCGATATGCGCGCCCATACGGTTGAGTTCGGGGACGTGCATGTACCGGTTCTCGAAAATCGTTTCGGTCAGAACACTTGCGCCGTCCGCCATGCACAGCATGGCCATGAACTGCGCCTGCATATCGGTTGCAAAGCCGGGATATGGCGCGGTTGAAATCGTCAGCGGCTTTAATTTGCCATCGGACGCGATGCGGATCCCGCCGGCCGTTTCTTCCACCGTGACGCCTGATTGGCGCAGCGCATCCAACGTTGCGTCCATTTCGCTCGCCTTTGCGCCGACAAGTTCAATATCGCCGCCGGTAATGGCTGCGGCGCAGGCATAGCTGCCCGCTTCGATCCGGTCGCTCATAACGCGGTATGTGGCGCCATGCAGACGGTCTTTGCCATGAATGATCAGGTCGGATGTGCCGATGCCTTCAATCTGCGCGCCCATCGCGACAAGCAAGTTGCACAGATCGACGATTTCCGGTTCGCGCGCGGCATTGTGCAGAACACATGTGCCCTTCGCGAGGCTGGCCGCCATCAGGGCATTTTCGGTCGCGCCCACGGAAACCACGGGGAAGGTGTAGGTCCCGCCGGGAATCCCTTTTTTGGCGACCGCCTTCACATATCCTGCGGCAACTTCAATTTCGACACCGAATGCCTCGAGCGCTTTTAGGTGAAGGTCGATTGGCCGGTTGCCGATGGCGCATCCGCCCGGCAGCGACACGGTCGCTTCGCCCGCACGGGCAAGCATGGGGCCCAAGACCAGAATCGACGCGCGCATTTTGCGGACAAGGTCATAGGGTGCGATGTTTGTGGTGATACGCGTCGCTTCGAGCGTCATTACGCGGCCGAAATCTTCAGGACGCGATCCGGCAACCGTTGTGGAAATACCGAACTGGTTCATCAAATGCTGAAAACCGTCAATGTCGGCCAAGCGTGGCAAATTGCGCAAGGTCAGCGGCTCGTCGGTCAGCAGTGCGCAGGGTATCAGCGTCAATGCGCTGTTCTTCGCACCTGAAATAGGGATCTTGCCCTTGAGCGTATTGCCGCCGCGTACGATTATCTTATCCATTGCAGGGTATTTAGCGGGAATCGATTGCGGCGCAACTTAGGAATTGGAAGTCACGACGTGGTGAGTGCAATCTCAAGCTGACCCAATCGTTCTTTGCCCCAATATATGTCGTCGCCCACAAAAAATGTCGGGACGCCAAATGCCCCGCGTTTCGCGGCATCTTCGGTATTCGCGATCAATTCCGCTTTCACGGACGGATCCTCGGCCTTGGCGAGCAATGCTGCACTGTCGAGGCCAGCTGCGTCTAGAACCGTCGCGACAAGCTGTGCATCGCCCATGTCCGCGCCATCTTCCCACATCGCCGCCATCACTGCGTCCACATAAGGCGCAAAGCAGCCGAGATGTTGGGCGGCAACCGCGCCGCGCATCAGCTGCAGGGAATTGATGGGGAAGCGCGGGTTCATTTTGAACGGCAGTGCATGTGCTTTGACGAAGCGGTCGAATTCCAGCATCTCATAATTGCGTTTTGCAGGCGTCTCCGCATAGCGCATGAACGGTGCTTGGTTGTTCGTCAGCTTGAACAGTCCCCCCAGCGAGATAGGGATATAGACGGCTTCCGCGCCCGTACGTGCGCAGATATCGGGCAGCATCTTGTGCGCGAGATAGCTGTTGGGCCCGCCGAAATCGAAAAGAAATTGGAAGCTTTTGGTCATCAAAAATTCTCCGTCCATGGCCGTAAATCCATCTCATGCGTCCACGCACTGCGGTGTTGTTTGTGTAATGCCACATATTGCAGGGCAATCGCATCAGGTGACAACACGCCGTCCGCCGCCTTGGCCGCTTCGAAATTGGGGTGAATGCCCCTGATAAAGGCGGTGTCGATGCCGCCATCAATGATGACATGCGCCACGTGAATATTCTTTGGTCCAAGTTCGCGCGCCATTGACTGCGCCAGCATGCGCAGCGCGCCTTTTGCACCGGAAAAGGCCGAAAAGCCGCTTCCGCCGCGGATGCTTGCGGTCGCGCCAGTGAAAATGATTGTTCCCGACTGGCGCTCGACCATCCGGCGCGCCGCCTCTCGTCCCATGAGGAAACCCGCAAAGGCCGCCATTTCCCAAACCTTGCGATAGACTTGGGAAGTCATATCCAGAATTGAGAAGTTCACATTGGCGCCGATGTTGAACACGGCAACCTCAATCGGGCCCACATCGCGCTCAATCGCGTCGACCATTGCCACGACTTCTTCCTCAATGCGCGCGTCTGCTGGATAGGCGCGGGCAGCATAGCCCTCGGCATGAATGGATTTTACCAGCGCGTCCAATTCATCGGCGTTACGCGCACGTCGGTTGACACAAGCGGTGTAGCCTTCGCGGGCAAAAGCCTTTGCAATCGCGCCGCCAGTTGCGTCACCTGCGCCAACGATCAATGCTGCTGCCATATTATTTCTCCTTGCACGACGGGATGACTTGCCAGCCCGGAATTTGCAACCGATAGTCGGTCGATAAAGTCTTGGGAGAGAGTAATGCGTTTGAAATATGGCCTGCTTTGCGCATTTGCACCGTTGCTATTGGCTGCGGCGCCAGCGCAAACGACGGACATCATTCTAACGGGCGGATCGATACTCACCATGGCTGGCGATCAGCCGGAGTTTGTTGAGGCCATATTGCTGCGCAACGGTAAAATCGCCGCTCTTGGCACGCTCGCCTCGGTCAAAAAAGCTGCCGCCAAAAAGGTCGAATTGGTCGACCTGAAAGGGCGCACCGTTCTGCCCGGGTTTATCGATGCGCACGGGCATATGGGCTATGTCGGGCAGAATGCGTCGATGGCGCAATTGCAACCACCGCCCGTTGGGACCGTTAAATCAATTGCAGAGTTGCAGGACGTGCTGCGCCAATATCCACGCCCCGAAGGCATGCCGCTGATTATCGGCAATGGCTATGACGACTCGCAACTCGCCGAGCGGCGCCATCCGACACGGGCGGATCTGGATGCGGTTTCAAGCAACGTTCCGATTTTGATACTGCATGTCAGCGGGCATTTTGCGGCGATGAATTCGGCGATGCTGAAACTGGTCGGCTATACGCCAGAGACGCCCGATCCCATGGGCGGGGTGATCCGGCGTGAGGGCGATGGCAAAACGCCCAATGGCGTGCTGGAGGAAACGGCGCTGTATCCCGTGTTGAAAGTGCTGACACCGCCCAGCCTGGATGCCAGCATTGCGCCGCTGGTGACGGGTGCCAAAATCTATGCCGCCAACGGTATCACCACCGGGCAGGACGGACGGATCATGCCGGAAAGCTGGGCAGCGATGGAGGAAGCGGACAAGCGCGGGCTATTCCCGATTGATGTCGTGGCGCTGACCTCTTTTGAACGTGACTGGCCCGCGGCGGTACGTGCGCGAATTGGAAAGACTTATCCAGCGGGCGGGCATTTGCGCATTGGCGGCATTAAACTGACGCTTGATGGTTCGCCGCAGGGACGCACGGCGTGGTTGAAAGACCCGATACCCATCCCGCCACATGGCCAGAAAGAGGGCTATGCCGGTTACCCCGCGATTGATCTGAAATTGTTCAATGGCAAATTGGCGGATGCCGCACAAAATGGCTGGCAGGTTTTTGTCCATGTCAACGGCGACGCCGCGGCGCAGGCCCTGATCGACGGGGTCCGGGATAATGGTCTGGCGGGTAAGCGCACCATCGCCATCCACAATCAAGTGGTTCAACTCGATCAGCTAAAGGACATGAAGGCGCTGGATATCCAGCCCAGCTTTTTTGCCAACCATACTTATTATTGGGGCGACTGGCACCGCGACGTAGCGCTTGGGCCCAAGCGCGCCGATTTTATCTCGCCACAGGCAACGGGCTGGGCACTGGGGCTGCGCCCGACGGCGCATAATGACTCTCCGGTTGTACCGCCCGACATGATGCGGCTGGTCTGGTCATCGGTGAACAGGCTGACGCAAAGCGGCGACATATTGGGGCCAATTGAGCGGATATCGCCCTATCGCGCATTGCAACAAGTGACGATCAATGCCGCGTGGCAAATTGGAGAGGACGGGGACAAAGGCAGTCTAGCGGCGGGTAAGCGCGCGGATCTTGTCATTCTGGACGGAAACCCGCTGACGGTGAACGCGGCCAACATATACAGCATCAAAGTGGTTGCGACGATTAAAGATGGCAAAACAATATATGGGTCGTTGGGTTCGCCGCGCGAACCATAGGTCCTGACCTTAGTCTTTTTCCAACGTACATTGCAGCGGGTGCTGATTTTTTTGGGCGAAGTCCATGACCTGCGTCACCTTGGTTTCGGCAACTTCATAAGTGAAGATGCCGCACACGCCGACGCCCTTTTGGTGGACATGTAGCATCACGCGCGTTGCCTGATCTGTGTCCATCTGAAAAAATGCCTTCAGCACATGAACGACGAACTCCATCGGCGTATAATCGTCGTTGAGTAGCAGGACTTTATACAGGCTGGGCTTTTGAGTCTTTGGCCGTGTACGCGTGGCAAGGCCGACGCCGGGTGTGCCGCCTGGTTTGTCGTCGTCATCTTGTGCCATATGGATCTGCATCACTCTAAAATAGGTCAGGGTAGGGTGACTGTGCAACCCCTGTTCCATATCAATTTCGTTTGGCCAAAAAGAAACCGCCCTTTCCGCAGGGGAAAGGACGGCTCTTTTATGATTGCGCTAGCGTTTCTCGGTTGCCCACCACCATAAGGAGGAGAGAGAGGGCAGCAGGCGCGAAATGCGCCAGCGCAATGACCTCAGAAAACTTATGCAGCTTTCTTGAAAAGCTCAGTCGTTACCGCGATGCGGTTCGAAATCGGCTGGAACATTTCGTTTACCAGCTTGACCATCGCTTCGGTGTTCTTCGAACCCTGCGCTACTGCAGTGTCAAAGCCCTTGCGCGCCAGTTCACCCTGCAACTTAACGAAATCGGTTGGCGATTTGACGGCAGTCAATTCTTTTACCGCAACCTGAACGTCTTCGAAGTTCTTCTTGGCGAATTCGATGTTGGTCTTGCCCATTTCCTGAGCGCCCTTGGCAACGATCTTGCCAGCTTCAACGATGGCTTCGACGTTGGCTTTGTTGAATTCAACGGCTTCAGCCGCGAACTTCTTGCCTTTTTCAGTCGCTTCGCTTGCCTTTTCGCGCACGTCAGCGAAAAACTCGGTCGCTTTTTCAGCGGTGGCTTTTACAGTGTCAGTCATATTCGTCACTCCTTGAGCAATCGGTTCAGATCCAACAGACACGGCTTTCTTCGCCGGTAAAGCAGCAGGTTTCGCAACCTTCTTCTTTGCAACGGTGCTTGGTGTAGCTTTCGCAGGCGCAGCCTTCGACGCCGTTGGTTCAACGGTTTCAGTCGAAGACGTAGCTGCTAATTTGCGTACCATGGCGTGCACCATTTCTGTTGTGTTGCAGTGCACAATAAAGATTCGTGCACGCACTGTCAACAAAAATGTTGCACTGCACAATAATTTGAATTGGCGCGTTAATCCGCCAATGTCAGGCGTTCAAAACGCTCATAATGATGGTCAGCAGAACCAAATTGGCTTTCGATCATCGTTGCGCGTTTGAAGAAATGACCGATGGCCAGTTCCTGCGTGATGCCGATGCCGCCATGCGTTTGAATGGCGCTTTGGCCCACGAACTTCGCTGCGCGCGATACCTTCGCCTTACATGCCGATACCGCAGCCATACGCTCTGCCGCCGGCAAATCGAGCTTCAAGGTCGCCATTGTCGTCATGGATTTTGACTGTTCAACTTCCATGAACATATCGACCATGCGGTGCTGCAACACTTGGAAGCGCGAAATGGGCTGGCCGAACTGGTTACGCTGCCGCGCATATTCGAGCGTGCCCGAATGCAGCTTGGCGGTGACACCGCAGGCTTCTGCACAGACGGCAACAGTTGCTTCGTCGACAATGCGTTCGATCAGCGGAAGGCCAGCGCCCTCATCACCCAACAGCGCGTCACCGGGGATCGCAACATTTTCGAAATAGACTTCAGAAGCCTGGAAACCATCGACGGTTGGATAGTCGCGGCGCACGATGCCAGCGGTATTTGCGTCAATCAGGAACAGCGATACGCCATTGGCTTCGCTGCCTGAACCGCCGGTACGGGCGGTGACCAGCAAATGCGTTGCCCAAGGGGCCGCGTAAACCACACCCTTATGGCCGTTCAGCACATAGCCTGCGCCGTCTTTCTTCGCTGTCGTGCGAATGTTCGCAAGATTATAGCGACCCTGTGGTTCCGCATAGGCAAATGCGATGATGACGTTGCCGCCAATGATTTCTGGAATGACGGCATCGGCAATCGCGCCGCCAACAGCCTTCAACGCACCACCGCCAAGAACGACGGTCTGCAAATAGGGCTCGATCGCGATGACCTTGCCCAATTCTTCCATGATCAAAGCATTTTCGAGGTGACCGCCGCCAAGTCCGCCATGGGCTTCGCTAAATGATGCGCCGAGCATGCCGAGATCTTGCGCCAGTGCCTTCCAGATGCCGGCGTCACGTCCGCTGCCGCTGGCAATCATCTTGTTGCGGCTGTCAAAGTCATACGTGTCCGCCAGAAAGCGGCTCAGGGTTTCGCGGATCATGTCCTGCGTTTCGGTGTAGCTGAAATCCATTATAATTATCCTGTCCAGTGGTCCGTCATGCTGAACTTGTTTCAGCATCTTAATGTCAACGTTGCGCATTAAGACCCTGAAACGCGTTCAGGGTGACGGCAAAATTTTAGATTAAATACCCAGCACCATCTTGGCGATGATGTTGCGTTGGATCTCGTTGGAACCACCGTAAATCGTCGTCTTGCGGGTGTTGAAATAGGTCGGAGCAGCGCGATGCGCGTAATCCGGACCAATTGGATGTTCGTTGTCGCCTTCGCCAAATCCGCGGAAATAGGGCGCGCCATAATGGCCGACCGCTTCCAATGCGAGTTCGGTAATCCGCTGCTGGATTTCAGAGCCCTTGATTTTCAGCAGGCTGGATTCTGGGCCAGGGCCCTTGCCCGCTGCTTCGCCGGCAAGGCTACGTAGTTCGGTGAATTCCAATGCGGTCAGATCGATTTCAAGTTCCGAAATCTTGCGCTTGAAAAATGGGTTGGCGATCAATGGACGGTCACCGTCCTGCTCTGTGCGGGCAATGGATTTGATCTTCTCAACGCCACGCTTCGAACGGGCAACGGCGGCGATGCCGGTACGCTCATGCGCCAGCAAGAACTTGGCGCAGGTCCAGCCCTTGTTTTCTTCATAAATGCGATTGGCAACGGGTACGCGGACGTCTTCCAACCATACTTCGTTGACTTCATGTTCGCCGCCCAAAGTGATGATCGGGCGAACGGTTACGCCGGGCGTCTTCATGTTGATGAGAAGGAAGCTAATGCCTTCCTGCGCCTTGGCATCGGAATCGGTGCGGACGAGGAAGAAGCCCCAGTCTGCATATTGCGCCATCGTGGTCCATGTCTTTTGACCGTTCACGACATAATGGTCGCCATCGCGGACGGCCTTTGTGCGCAGCGAAGCAAGGTCAGAACCTGCGCCAGGTTCCGAATACCCTTGGCACCACCAATCGTCGCCGGACAAGATGCCGGGCAGGAATTGTGCTTTTTGTTCCGGCGTGCCGAAGGTGTAGATGACAGGTCCTACCATCGATAGGCCAAAGGGCATGGTGCCGACGCAATCCGCCGCGGCGAGTTCTTCGGACCAGATGAAACGTTGCGTTGCGGTCCAGCCAGTGCCGCCATATTCGACAGGCCATGCTGGCGCGATCCAGCCTTTTTTCGCAAGAATGCGATGCCATGACAGAAAATCTTCTTTCGAAAGATCATGCCCTTCGTCTTGCACCGAACGGAGATTCTCGGGATAATTTTCGGCGATGAATGTGCGCACTTCCTGCTGGAAGGCGATTTCTTCGGGACTGAATTCCAGTTGCATCACGATTCTCCTAAAAATAGCTGAATCAGAACTAGTGAACGTTTACGTAAACGTCAACTGAATCTCATCGCGCTTTTACATAGCTACCCGGGGCAGATTCCAGTGCCTTCAACGTGCCTTCGCCGGGTATGCGGGCGCCCGTGGCAGGGACTTTATCGTCACCCTTGTCCAGCAGCCAAACAAGCCAATCCGGCCACCAGCTGCCCTTGGTTTCGGTGGCGCCGTCGATGAATTCTGCGAGCGAGCCTGCGTTGCCTTCGTTCGTCCAATATTGATATTTGTTTTGCGCTGGAGGGTTCACCACGCCCGCAATATGTCCGCTGCCCGCCAACAGGAATTTGACAGGGCCGCTAAAGTGATCCTGCAGCTTCCGAACGCTTTCGGCAGGCGCAATGTGGTCTTCACGTCCGGCCTGAATATAAGAAGGCGTTTGCACGCGACGCAAATCAATCGGCGTACCCAGCGCAGATAGGCTATCCGGCTCAACCAGACGGTTATCGCGATAGAGGTCCGCCAGATAGGCTTTGTGCCATTTTGCGGGAAGATTGGTGACGTCGCCATTCCAGTGCAGCAGATCGAACGCGGGGTAATCTTCACCCAGCAAATAATTTTTGACGACCGTCGACCAAATCAGGTCCTTGCCGCGCAGCATGTTGAACGTCAGCGCAAGGAAGCGACCGTCCAAATAGCCATGCGGTGC
>NZ_JBIICH010000112.1:0-6715 GCF_044239005.1 Sphingorhabdus sp.
GGGTTTGCTGTCCCAACGCAGGCGCGGTGGCTTGGCTGGACGGGCAGGGGCTTTTGAAGGAGGTTTTACCATAAAGCGCCTTTGACGCATGTTGCTTCAAAAGTCACTGGCCATTCAGGAAAATGCCGTTAGTCATTTGCGCAACACGCTCAGAGGGGTCCGCATGTCAGTTGATTTGCAACGTTTTATCATTTTTGCCACGATTTTGATCGCATTGCCGGTTATCGCAATGCTGGTTCCGGCCTTTCGGCCCTATATGCGCAAAAACCCGGTGATTACGTTCCTGCTGGGCATTTCGAGCGGCTTTCCGTTGACGTTGCTGGTGGCGACAATGACATTCTGGCTGGCGAAGGTCGGGATCGATACCGCGACCATTGGTTTTGCCGTGGCCTTGGGCATTCCCTACACGATCAAATTCCTGTGGGCGCCATTGGTGGATAAGCTGCACTTGCCAGTGCTTACCAAGATATTCGGGCAACGCCGCAGCTGGTTGTTCTTCATTCAGGCGTTGCTGTTTGTGTCGATCTGGCAACTCGGCGCCAGCAACCCGCAGCCGGGCGAGATGGGCCTTTTCGCGATTTGGGCACTGATAACGGCGTTTTTGTCTGCAACACAGGACATTGTCATCGACGCCTATCGTATCGAGATATTGGAAGAAGAAGAATTCGCCCATGGCACCGCAACCAACCAGTTTGGCTATCGCACCGGCAATCTGATCGCTGGCGCAGGCACGATCTATTTTGCCTCTCAGGAAGGCCTGGGGCTTGGCTGGGCAACCGCTTATGGTCTGACGGCCTTCTGCATCATCCCTGCCATCATTGGCGCGCTGTGGGCCGGGCCAGGCAAGTTTGTTGACCGCTTTGCCCATGTGGAGGGCATGAAGCCAAAGCAATGGCTGACAGAGGCTGTGGTGAACCCGTTCCGTGAGTTTCTCACCCGGCACGGCGCGTTCCTCATTCTTGGTTTTGTGCTGGTCTACAAGGTTGGCGATGCGATGGGGCAGGCAATGCTAAGCCCTATGATCGTGGACCTTGGCTTTTCCGATCTGGATTACATTTCGGCGAACAAATTATGGGGCTTTGGGGCGCTGATTGTCGGCTCCGCGATCGGTGCGCCATTCATCCTGTGGCTTGGCATGGGCCGCGCGCTGCTGATTTCTGGTCTGTTGATGATGTTCTCCAACGTCATGTTCATGATCTTGGCGGCGACGGGTAACAATTATTGGATGATGGTTGCGGCCATCTGCACCGAGAATTTGACCAGCGGTATCGGCCTGACGGTATTTGCGACCTATTTGTCCGGACTATCGAGCATAGCCTATACCGCAACGCAATTTGCGCTGCTGTCGTCCTTTGCGGGCGTTGGCCGTACGTTCATGGCCGGTCCTGCGGGGATTGTTGCGGAGAATATCGGCTGGGTGGGCTTCTGGGGCTTTACCGTCGTCGCAGCCATTCCGGGTATGGTCTTGCTCTGGCTGTTGTGGAGCAAAGGCTATGTCGTCCAAAGCATTCATCAGGTTGAGGCGGTGGACGAGAAGGCTTTGAAGGAACCGGTCGGGCCATTGCGTATCTTCGGATTCTTGCTCGTGGTGGCGGGCCTCATCGGGCTATTGCTGTCGCAGCCGCTGGAATTCGCGGCGAACCTTACTTTGGGATTTGCTGTGCTGTTAGTGGCGGGTGGATTGCTGGCATGGAAGGGGCAGCCTAAGAAGGTGACGCAGCCTTAAAGTCAGTCTGGACTTTGGTCGTTCGCGCGTAACACTTCACCGGCGAGATAGAGCGAGCCGCAGATTAACACATTCGATGGCTGGCGATGGCTTGCAATGCGTTCCATCGCTGCGTCAACGTCGCCCACAGGGGCGGCCAATGCGACACCAATTTGGTCTTTCGCTATCCGGCACAAATCCAACGGATCATGATGTTCATGGCCCGCTATCGGCACGGCGTATAGTGATGCAATTTTGTGTGCGAACGGCGTCAGGAAACCAAGTGCGTCCTTGTTCATCAACATCCCGATGATGACGTGAACGGGCGCGCCGTCTTCAAGCGTTTTGGCAATCGCCGCCCCGGCATCGGGGTTGTGCCCGCCGTCGAGCCAGACGGTTGAACCCGTCGGCAGTTGGTCAGTCAGCGGCCCTGCAGACAATGTTTGCATCCGTGCCGGCCAGCGTGTCCACTCCATCGCGGCAGACAGCGCTGCCTCTGGAATATGGATGGCGTTTTGATGGCGCAGCATTGCAATGGCCAAAGCCGCATTGTCGGCCTGATGTGCGCCTGTCATGCGGGGAAGGGGCAGGTTGAGCTTTCCGGCGGCGTCGCGGTAATGCAGACGGCCATCATAGACCGCCGCATCCCAGCTGTCGCCGCGCGCGTGCAACGGTGCGTTGTGCAAAGTGGCTTGCGTGGCAACGGTGTTGGCCATCGATGCTGAATATTTTTGCGTAAGCAGAGGCGATCCGGACTTTGCAATTCCCGCCTTTTCAAAGGCGATGCGGTCAAGCGGCGGCATATCGGGAACACCATCCTCCGCCGCCAGCAAGAAAGCTTCATGATCCAATCCCAAGGATGCTATTCCGCACGCCACCGGCTGGGTGAGTACGTTGGTTGCATCTAACCGGCCACCCAATCCGACTTCGACGATGCACGCATCGGCTGGCTTCCGCGCAAAGGCGCAAAAGGCAACTGCGGTGGTGACTTCAAAGAAGCTCGCTTCCAGCCCCTCGGCATGGTCCAAAACCTCCGAAAGCAGCGCGGAGAGAGTTGCGTCATCAATCAACTTGCCCGCAACGCGGATCCGCTCATTGAAACGCACCAGATGCGGGCTTGAATAGACATGCGTCGTCATGCCCGCTGCCTCAATCGCCCCGCGCAAAAACGCGCAGGTCGAACCTTTGCCGTTGGTGCCAGAGACATGGAATACCGGCGGAAGATTGAGGTGCGGATTACCGAGGCGTTCCAGCAACGCCGCAATACGCGTCAGCCCCAAGACATCCTTGCCAGGCGACAACATGGTCAGCCGGTCCAATTGCGCCTGTACAGCAGGGTCAGAGGAAATGGCGTGGTCAGGCATGCGGGAATGACAATATAGATTGGTTGTCGTTTACTTATGCCGCCTTCTTCTCTGGCGCGAGGTATCCGACGAGCTGCGACAATACGCCGCGCAGGTCGTGGCGGTGGGTGACCATGTCGATCATGCCATGCTCCAAAAGATATTCGGCGCGCTGGAATCCTTCGGGCAGTTTCTCACGAATTGTCTGCTCGATCACCCGCTGTCCGGCAAAACCGATGAGCGCGCCGGGTTCGGCAATCTGGACATCGCCCAGCATCGCGTAAGACGCGGTGACACCGCCGGTGGTGGGGTCTGTAAGCACCACGATATAGGGCAGTCCGGCATCATGCAGCATCTGAATGGCGACCGTTGAACGCGGCATCTGCATTAGGCTCAATATGCCTTCCTGCATGCGTGCGCCGCCTGCGGCTGTGAAGATGATGTAGGGGCATTTCGCGCGGATCGCGGCCTTTATAGCGTCAATAAATGCCTCTCCAACCGCCATGCCCATGGAACCGCCCATGAAGGCGAAATCCTGAACACTGACAACAACAGCTTGGCCGTTGATTTCGCCACGTGCGCTCATCATCGCGTCTTGCTCACCCGTTGCAAGGCGGGCGGCTTTGATGCGGTCGATATATTTCTTTGTATCTTTGAACTTCAACGGGTCTTCGCCGACAACGGGCGGCTTAAGCACATCGTAGCTGTCGTCATCAAACAATGCGGCAAAGCGCTCAGCGGGGCCAATGCGGCCATGATGGTCACATTTTGGACAGACAGACTGGTTTTCCTCAAATTCCTTGAGGAAGATCATCGCCTGACAGCCCTTGCACTTGTGCCAGAGTGTTTCCGCCGTTTCGCGCTTGGCGATGAAGGGAATGGCGTTGCGGACGCGGGTGACCCAGTTCATGCGGAGGCCTTTCTGGCTGTGACGATTGCTTGCTTCAGGGATGCCACATAATCGCGGACCGGACCAGCGGCGTTGACGCCATGCTTGGCGACGAGTTCGACGATTGCGGAACCAACGACAACGCCATCGGCAACGCGTGCAATGTTGGCGGCTTGTTCAGGTGTGCGGACGCCAAAGCCAACCGCGATGGGCAGATCGGTATGGGCCTTTAGCCGCGCCACCGCCTCATCAATGCTGGTCTGCGCCGCGACTTGCAGGCCGGTGATACCGGCGACCGACACATAATATAGGAAGCCAGATGCGCCATTCAGGACGGCGGGCAAGCGGGCGGTGTCTGTGGTGGGCGTGGCGAGGCGGATGAGGTCAATGCCCGCGCTGCGCAAGGCAGGGCCAAGCTCAGGGTCTTCCTCGGGCGGAATGTCGACGCAGATGACGCCATCGACACCCGCTTTGTTGCATTCGGACGCGAACCAATCGCCGCCACGGATCGTCATCGGGTTGGCATAACCCATCAGCACCAATGGCGTGTCTGGATGGCGTTTGCGGAAGGCTGAGGCGAGGGCGAAGATATCCGCCGTGGTGGTGCCAGCGTTCAGGCTGCGGATGTTTGCTTCCTGAATAACAGGGCCGTCGGCCATCGGGTCGGTGAATGGCATACCAAGTTCGATAACGTCCGCGCCGCCCGCGACGAGTGCATCGAGATTGGCTGCGGTGTCGCCATCGCCTGCAGTGATGAAGGCGACGAGCGCGGGGTGGGCTTTGGCAAAGGCGGTGGAGAGGCGGGTCATGCAACCAACCTCTCGTCATCCTGAACTGGTTTCAGGATAACCAAAGTCGAGCCGTTCATATCGAAGTCCCCAAAGCCTCAGCGACGGTGAAGATATCCTTGTCACCGCGGCCGCAGAGGTTCGCGAGGATGATCTGATCACGGTCCATCTTCTTCGCTTCGCGTTCCACCGCCGCAATTGCGTGGGCAGGCTCCAGCGCGGGGATGATGCCTTCGGTGCGGCAAAGCAACTGGAACGCGGCAAGCGCTTCGGTGTCGGTCACGCTGTCATAACGGACGCGACCGATTTCCTTGAGCCAGCTATGCTCTGGGCCAATGCCGGGATAATCGAGGCCAGCCGAAATCGAATGCGCTTCGGCGATTTGGCCATCGTCATCCTGAAGCAAATAGGTTTTGTTGCCGTGCAAGATGCCGGGGCGGCCGCCTGCAAGGCTCGCGGCATGTTCTTTCTCAAGGCCATGGCCCGCCGCTTCAATGCCAAGCATTTCGACGTCTTTGTCGTCCAAAAACGGATGGAACAGGCCAATGGCGTTCGATCCGCCGCCAATGGCAGCGACCAACAAATCGGGCAGGCGGTTGATGCGCGACAGCATTTGTGCGCGCGCTTCCTTACCGATGACGCTTTGGAAATCGCGGACCAACTCAGGGTACGGATGCGGGCCAGCGGCCGTGCCGATGATGTAGAATGTGTCGTGGACATTGGCGACCCAATCGCGAAGTCCTTCGTTCATCGCGTCTTTCAACGTGCCAGCGCCGCTAGTGACGGGAATGACCTCCGCACCCAATAAGCGCATGCGGAACACATTGGGCTGCTGCCGTTCAATGTCCTTGGCGCCCATGTAGATGAAGCAAGGCAAGCCAAAACGTGCGCAGACGGTTGCCGTGGCAACGCCATGCTGGCCAGCGCCGGTTTCTGCGATAATCCGCGTCTTACCCATGCGAATTGCGAGCAATATCTGGCCAATGCAGTTGTTGATCTTGTGCGCGCCGGTGTGATTTAGCTCGTCACGTTTGAACCAGATTTGCGCGCCTTTGCCTGCAGGTGCGTTTTTACGGACTTCCTCGGTGAGGCGCTCGGCATAATAAAGCGGCGACGGACGACCGACATAATGCTCCAGCAAATCATCAAACTGCGCTGCAAAAGCAGGGTCCTGTTTCGCGGCGCGATATTCGCGTTCCAGATCCAGCACGAGCGGCATAAGCGTTTCGGCGACATAGCGCCCGCCGAACTGGCCGAAATGGCCGCGATCGTCGGGTTGGTTGCGGAAGGAGTTTGGTGTGAGTTCAGCTGTGGTCATGGTTGCGCACCGCTTGGCAGAAGGCCGCAATCTTGTCCATATCCTTGATGCCCGGCGCGGATTCAACGCCAGATGAGGTATCGACCAATATCGCGCGTGTTTGCCGCAGGGCTTCGCCTACATTGTCAGGGTTCAGGCCACCGGCAAGCCCCCAAGGCAGCTTGTGCTTGTGCTGTGTTAGCAACGACCAGTCGAACCGCGTACCCGTGCCGCCGGGCAATGCTTGAGCCGGCGCATCAAACAGGATGAGGTCTGCTGCGCCTTCATATTGGTCAGCGTTTTTGAGCGTTGCCGTATCTTTCACGCCGAAGGCTTTCCAGATTTCAATCTCGACCGCGCTTTTTAAAACGCGCAACCATTGGTGCGTTTCCGATCCGTGAAATTGCACGATATCGGGTTTGACCACTTCGATAGCCTTGGCGGTAAAGCCGGGCTCGGCGTTCACCAGCAGCAGGACGACCTTTACACTGGCGGGCGCGCGCATCCGCAACGCAGCGGCTTGGTCAAGCGCGACATGGCGCGGGCTTTTTTCGAAATGGACAAGGCCAACATGCGTGGCGCCAGCTTTTGCCGCAGCGTCAATGCTTGCTTCGTCTTTTAGACCACAGATTTTGATTTGCGTTTGCATGCTGGCTAACTAGCGAACCCGAAGGCTTCCGTCATGCTGAACTT
>NZ_JBIICH010000113.1:0-6580 GCF_044239005.1 Sphingorhabdus sp.
GAATGGATGGAAGGCAAACCGCTTCCGGGCGTGGATGCTTTGAATATAATTTAGACATGCGGGGCCTTGCCCCGTTTTTTTCGGATGCTAATGCATACGTATGCAACGCCAAGGTAGAGGGAAGAGCGGATGAACGACCAAGAGATGTTCGAAAAAGTAGCGACGGCAACGGGTTTTATTGCTGCGCTTGACCAAAGTGGCGGTTCAACGCCGAAGGCCCTTCGTGGTTATGGCATCGAAGAAGATGCGTATTCGACCGAAGAAGAAATGTTCGGCCTCATCCATGACATGCGTTCGCGCATCATCACATCGCCAAGCTTTTCCGGCGACAAGGTCTTGGGTGCCATCTTGTTTGAGCGCACAATGGACGGCCATGCGGACGGCAAGCCAGTGCCAGACGCACTGCGTGATCGCGGCGTTGTGCCCTTTTTGAAGGTCGACAAGGGCCTTGAGGACGAAGCGGACGGCGTTCAGATGATGAAGCCAATGCCAGATTTGGATGCGCTGCTCGCGCGGGCCAAAGCAAAGGGCGTGTTCGGAACGAAAAAGCGTTCGGTTATTAACAAGGCCTCGCCATCGGGCATTGCCGCAATCGTGCAGCAACAATTTGAAGTGGCGGAGCAAATCCTTGCCCACGGCCTGATGCCGATTATTGAGCCTGAAATTAACATCAAAAGCGCCGACCGTGCGCAAAGCGATGTCATCCTGCGCGACGAAATACTCAAGGCGCTGGACACCGTTTCGGGCGACAATAAGGTGATGTTGAAACTGTCAATCCCTGCTGAGGCGGGCACCTTTGATGCGCTGGTGAGCCACCCGCGCGTGCTGCGCGTCGTTGCCTTGTCCGGCGGATTTGCAAGGCCTGAGGCTTGCGCAGAGCTTGCCAAAAACAAAGGCATGATCGCCAGCTTCTCCCGCGCATTGTTGGAAGATTTGCGGCACCAGATGACACCGGCAGAATTTGATGCCGCGCTCGGTGGTGCAATTGACGAAATCCACGCCGCGTCGGCGACATAAGTTTGGAGAGGGGCCGGCGGCAGATGCGCAAGATGTTTGCCGCCGGCCTTAAGCCCCGCTAAGAGCGCGGCATGAAAGAATTTCCCTGCCAGTTATACCTGATCTCGCCGACCGATGTTGGCGGAGATTTCCCGCAAATCCTTGAATCCGCGCTGTCCGCCGGCCCCGTCGCGGCGTTCCAGTTTCGCGTCAAGGATGTGGACCAGCATGAGGCAGCAGCCTTAGCCGAACCATTGCAAGCGATATGCGCTGCGCATGATGTGGCCTTCATCGTCAATGACAGCGTTGCTCTCGCCAAACGGTTGAAGGCCGATGGCGTGCATCTGGGGCAGGGGGATGGCGACGTTCGTGAAGCCCGCGAAACGCTTGGTCCTGACGCGCAGATTGGTGTTACCTGCCACAACAGTCGGCATCTTGCGATGGAAGCAGCAGAGGCTGGCGCGGATTATGTCGCCTTTGGCGCGTTCTTCCCGACGACCACCAAAGAGGTCGATCATGTCGCCGAACTCGACACCGTACAGAAATGGGCGTTTATCACCGAGGTCCCTTGCGTTGCGATTGGCGGCATCACGCCCGACAACGCCAAACCGCTGATTGATGCGGGCGCGGATTTCCTTGCTGTCAGCGGTGCTGTGTGGAACCATCCGCAAGGTGCTGCCGAAGCGGTAAAGGCGTTCAACGCACTGCTTGCCTAATTGCGCTGTCGTCGTTAAAGGCCGCGTCCAACGGCACGTATTTGCGTGCCTGCTCTTTCCATCTGTTAAGCGAGTGCTCTCATGAAAATCAACGCGGTTGAAATCAAGCCGGGTAATATTCTGGAATATGAAAACGGTCTGTGGCGCGTGGTGAAAACCGCGCATACCCAGCCGGGCAAGGGTGGCGCTTATATGCAGGTTGAGCTTAAAAACCTGCGCGATGGTCGTAAGAACAACATCCGTTTCCGTTCGGCCGAAAGCGTCGAAAAGGTCCGTCTTGACCAGAAAGACTTCCAGTTTTTGTATGCCGAGGGCGACAATCTGGTGTTCATGGATAAGGAAACCTATGATCAGGTAACGCTTCCGACGGACCTGTTGGGTGATGCTGCGGCATTCCTTCAGGACGGCATGGACGTTGTCATGGAAATGTATGACGACGAAGCATTGTCGGTTGCATTGCCAGACCAGATCGAAGCGACAATTGTCGAGGCTGACGCGGTTGTTAAAGGACAGACGGCGTCGTCAAGCTACAAGCCAGCGATCCTGGATAACGGCGTGCGCGTTATGGTGCCGCCATTTATCAGTGCGGGGACACGCATTGTCGTCGACGTTTACGAACGGGAATATGTCCGGAAGGCCGACTAATGCCAGCGCTTACCGGTCTGTTGACCATAATGGAAAAAGCTGCCCGTAAAGCGGGTGGCAAATTGCGCCGCGACTTTGGCGAAATCGAACATTTGCAGGTTTCGCAAAAGGGACCGGCAGACTTCGTGTCGAAGGCGGACGAGCGCGCAGAAGATACGATCTTCCGTGAACTGGAAATCGCGCGTCCCGATTGGGGCTTCCTGATGGAAGAAGGCGGCGAAATCGCAGGGGCGGAGGGCAAACCGCGCTTCATCGTCGACCCGCTTGATGGCACCAGCAACTTTCTGCACGGTATTCCGCATTTTGCGATTTCGATCGCGGTGCAGGATCCAAAGCCCGATGGTTCGGGCTGGGGCGATATATTCGCTGGCTTGGTCTATAACCCGATCACCGACGAAAGCTTTTGGGCGGAGCGCGGCAAGGGCGCCTGGCTTGGTAACCGCCGTCTGCGCGTATCGGCGCGTCGCCAGTTGAATGAAGCACTTATCTCCACGGGCACACCGTATAAGGGGCATGGCGATTTTGACGAATGGGGCAAAATTTTTGCTGCTATCGGTCCATCGGTCGCCGGAATTCGCCGCTTTGGCGCGGCCAGCCTCGATCTCGCATGGCTTGCCGCAGGGCGCTATGACGGCTTTTGGGAAAGCGGTTTGTCGCCTTGGGACACAGCTGCGGGATGCTTGCTGGTGCGTGAAGCGGGCGGCTTTGTGACCGACTATCGCGGACGTAGCCCGCATATCGCGGACGCGCAGGTTTTGGCGGCAAATGACATCTTGCACAGTAAGCTACACAAGCTGCTTGTTGGGGCGATAAAATAAAGCACTAAATTGGCTGAAAAAATGCCGAGTCTTGGCCTTGCGGGGCGAGATTCTTATGCCTAAAAGCGCCGCAACTTACGGGGTCCGGAAGCGAGTCTGATATGACTGATTTGTCGCAATATTTGCCCATTCTGCTTTTTCTGGTGGTCGCGCTCGCGCTGTCGTCAGCGTTTGTGTTTTTGCCTATGGGCGTATCGCGCCTGACGGGCACACATAAACCGACCGAGGCAAAGCTCACCGAATATGAATGTGGCTTCCCCGCATTTGAAGATTCGCGCAGCCAGTTTGATGTCCGCTTTTACCTCGTCGCGATCTTGTTCATTATTTTCGACCTTGAAGCCGCATTTTTGTTTCCTTGGGCCGTTAGCTTGGGTGAAACGGGCTGGATTGGTTGGGGCACCATGATGCTGTTCCTGTTCGAACTGGTCATTGGCTTCATTTACGCATGGAAAGTGGGAGCACTCGAATGGGAGTAATCACACCTGCACTGACGGACGCGCAAGCGCCCGATGCAGCGTTCTTCAAGGATATTGAGAGCGAAGTGAACGACAAGGGCTTTGTCGTTTCGTCGACCGAGGACCTATTCAACTGGGCGCGCACCGGTTCTTTGTGGCCAATGACTTTTGGTCTGGCATGCTGTGCGGTCGAAATGATCCACGGCTATATGCCGCGTTATGACTTTGAACGGTTCGGTATCGCACCGCGCGCGTCACCGCGCCAATCGGACGTTATGATTGTGGCTGGCACCTTGTGCAACAAAATGGCCCCGGCGCTACGCAAGGTATACGACCAGATGTCGGAACCGAAATATGTCATTTCCATGGGCAGCTGCGCCAATGGCGGTGGCTATTACCATTATAGCTATAGTGTTGTGCGTGGGTGCGACCGTGTTGTCCCTGTGGACATTTATGTACCGGGATGCCCGCCAACAGCAGAGGCATTGTTGTACGGCATTATGCAGCTTCAGCGCAAAATCCGTCGCGTAGGGACAATCGAACGGTGAGCCATTCCGCGCCCCTTATTCACACGCCCGATGGCACGATTGCAGCCATCACCAAAGCGCTTGGCGCCAATTTGGTATCCATTGAGGAAGCCAATGGCGAAGTTGCGGTGCACATCCACCGGGACTCGCTCGTCGAATGCATGATCAAGCTGCGCGACGAATGCGCGTATCAGCAGTTGATGGAAATGGCCGGCGTTGATTGGCCTGATCGTGATCCACGGTTTGAAGTCGTCTATTGCTTGCTCAGCCTGACCAAGAACCACCGTATTCGCGTGCATTTGGCAACGAATGAAGATCATCCCGTGCCTTCGGTTACTGGCATTTGGCCTGTCGCCGGATGGTTGGAGCGCGAAGTGTTCGACATGTACGGCGTGCTGTTTTCGGGCAATTCCGATCTGCGCCGGATTTTGACTGATTATGGTTTTTCCGGGCATCCACAGCGTAAGGACTTCCCGCTGTCGGGCTATGTTGAGCTGCGTTATTCCGAAGAAGAAAAGCGCGTGAAATATGAGCCGGTCCAACTGGCGCAAGATTTCCGCAACTTCGACTTCCTCTCGCCATGGGAAGGCGCAGATTATGTTCTGCCCGGCGACGAAAAAACCGGCGAAGGCTCAGCTGCGCCAGCGGGCGCAGATAAAACTGCGAACAAGGAAGCGGTTAAGCGGACAGCGCGCAAGCCAAAGGCGACGGGAGACAAAGCATGAGCATGCAGCAAGATCTCGCCCCGACAACTGGCGATGAAGTCATCCAGAATTATACGATCAACTTTGGTCCGCAGCACCCTGCCGCGCACGGCGTTCTGCGTCTGGTCATGGAGCTCGATGGTGAAATCGTTGAGCGTCTGGACCCGCATATCGGCCTGTTGCACCGCGGCACGGAAAAGCTGATCGAGTATAAAACCTATCTGCAGGCTTTGCCGTATTTTGATCGGTTGGATTATGCGTCGCCAATGGCGATGGAGCATAGCTATGTTCTGGCGGTCGAAAAGTTGCTCGATCTCGAAGTGCCCATCCGCGCGCAATATCTGCGTGTATTGTTTGCCGAATTGACGCGTATCAAAAACCATACGCTGAACATCGCGCACCACATTATCGATGTTGGTGCGATGACGCCGCCTTTGTGGCTTTACGAAATCCGCGAAGATTGCATGGCGTTTTATGAGCGGGCAAGTGGCGCGCGTATGCATGCCGCGTGGTTCCGCCCCGGTGGCGTGCATCAGGATGTGCCGTTAAAGCTTTTGACCGATATCGCCGAATGGCTCGATGACCGTATGCCGCGTCTGTTTGAAGACGCGATGTCATTGGTTGTCGATAACCGTATTTTCAAACAGCGTAACGTGGATATCGCGATTGTTTCCAAAGAAGACGCGATCAAATGGGGCTTTTCAGGTCCAATGATCCGTGGCGCAGGCATCCCGTGGGATATCCGCAAGAGCCAGCCATATGACGCATATGCCAAAATGGATTTTGACATTCCTGTCGGCACGCGCGGCGATTGCTATGACCGGTTCATGGTCCGCGTTGAAGAAGTGCGTCAGTCCGTCCGCATTATGAAGCAATGTCTTCAGCAGATGCCCGAAGGCCCCGTCTGCAGCGACGACCGCAAGGTTTCGCCACCAAAGCGCGCGGAAATGAAGCAGTCGATGGAAGCGTTGATCCATCATTTCAAACTCTACACTGAAGGCTTCAAGGTCCCTGCCGGCAGCGTCTATGTCGCGACCGAGAGCCCCAAGGGCGAATTCGGCGTCTATTTGGTCTCTGACGGCACCAACAAGCCATATCGTTGCAAGATCCGTCCGACGGCATTTTCGCATTTGCAGGCAATGGATTTCATGAGCCGTGGGCATATGCTTGCGGACACCACCGCGATCTTGGGTGCGCTCGACATCGTGTTTGGGGAGTGTGACCGGTAATGACGCGGGAAGTGCTTTTTCTAGCGAGCGCTGCATTGGGTTCCATCGCGATGGTCGCGGCGTATCTGTGGCTGTTCCATGGCGAAGTCTCGGTCAAGGAAGTTGGTTCGACCGCTGCTGCCATGATGTTTGGCGCATATTTGGGACGTATTTGGGGACGGAACGAAGCACATGGCTGATGCAGCACACACTCCAAACGAAGCGGATGCACGCGCCCAATTTGGCGCTTTTGCGTTTTCTGCTGAAAACAAGAAGACCGCCGACATGTATGTCGGACGCTATCCTGCCGGGCGTCAGCAGTCTGCGGTGATGGCTCTGCTTGATTTGGCGCAACGTCAGGTTGGCGAAGAAACGCAGACACAGGGCTGGTTGCCGGTTCCTGTTATCGAATATGTCGCAAGCTATCTCGGCATGCCATATATGCGCGCTTATGAAGTCGCGACCTTCTACACCATGTACAATCTCGCGCCGGTTGGCCGGTTCCATGTTC
>NZ_JBIICH010000114.1:0-6570 GCF_044239005.1 Sphingorhabdus sp.
AGCTGACCTTTGATGTCGAACTGTTAGAGTTCAAATCACGCGCAGAAATCGAAGCCATGCAAAAGCAAATGCAGGAAATGCAACAGCAGCAAGGTGGACAGGCCAGCGGCGCACCGCAGGGCCTACCACCGGAAATCCAGGCACAAATTGATGCCCAGATGCGGGCCCAACAGGGGCAATAATGCCGTCCCGAAAGCGTCCAATAGCTGCGGATGCTTTCGGGAAATGCCTAATATAGCGCGCGATTAAGCGTGAACTGAAATCCTTGAATGGCAGTTGTCAGCTTGGCAGCCAGCCCTTAGGATGTCGTTTGCAATCGGTTATGACCGGAAAGTTCCAACGTTGAGCATCACCAGTATTATCGCGATCGCCCTTTTATCGGGGACCCCGCAGCTTCCGCCTGTGGTAGAGCCCGTTATTGTATTGGAAACTGCTGGCGCACCCACACCAGCGCCTGAGCAGGGTACCCAAGCCACTGTGCCGCCATCCACAGATGGAATAGAGGTCCCGTCGCAATCTCCGGACACACAAACGACCGTCGGACCCGTTACACCGGTTGCTGCCGAAAAGGCCATAATCGTTGTTACCGCAAATCAGGGACCCCCGAAAGGCGACCCGATTGCGGTCGTGAACGAAGTCTCGTTCGGCGCGGTACAGTCGGTCGATAAAGCCATTATCGCACCGATCGCGTACGGGTATCGAGATGGATTACCCGCCCCGATCCGCGACGGCATGCATAATGTTCTGAATAATTTGGATGAACCCATCGTCTTTCTGAATTTTCTGCTGCAGCTCAAGATCGGCAAAGCGGCCGAAACCGTTGGTCGATTTGCTATCAACTCAACCATTGGCGTTGCCGGGATTTTTGATTTCGCCAAAAAGCATCCAATCAACCTGCCCCGCCGTTCTAATGGCCTTGCAGACACATTGGGATATTATGGCGTCGGTCCGGGGCCCTATTTATTTTTGCCTGTATTCGGATCCACGACGGTTCGTGATCTCCTCGGGCGCGTAGTTGATCTTTCGCTTTTACCTGCAGCCGTCGGTAAGCCGTTCACCAATCCCATTGTCTCGGGAACCAAAGGCGTGCTTTCGTCGATTGACGATCGTGTCGAAAATGATGTGATTTTGACTCGGGTACAGGAAAGCGGGAACCCGTACGCGGCAATGCGCGAATATTATCTGATGAAACGCCGGGCAGAGATTGATGTTCTGAAAGGCAAAAGATCCGACGCGAACATAGACCTCAACGAACTAGAGTTTCTAGATTCGCTACCAGCGCCGACCAAACAGCCGCCCGCCCCAAAACCCCAATAATAAGCGCCGCGGCATCGCCACTCTAGAGCGTCGCGAAAAACACGATCGTTGCCACTGCCATAACCCCCGTCGCGATCCAGCCGGTGATGGTCGCGCGGCGTCCCAATGTCAGCCGTCCCATCGCGCGCGGGTTGCGTACGATGAGCATCATCATGACCATTAACGGCGCGGCAAGCACACCATTGACGACAGCGGCCCAATACAACGCACGCGCGGGGTCAATGCCGACATATTGCAACGACACGCCTAGCAAGGTTGTTCCAGCTATTGTTCCGTAAAACAGGCGTGCCTTCGTTGGCTTGGCATCAAGGCTTCCTGCCTTGCCGAACATTTCCGTCACCGCATAAGCCGCCGACCCTGCAAGCACCGGCACCGCAAGTAAGCCGGTCCCGATGATACCCAGCGCGAATAACGCAAAGGCGAAATTCCCGGCAATGGGCCGCAATGCTTCAGCCGCCTGCGCCGACGTTTCGATATCGCGGATGCCATTGGCATGCAGCGTCGCGGCAGTTGCAAATACGATGGCCAGCGACACGATCGAGCTGAACGCCATGCCGGTCAGCGTATCGATCCGGATGCGTTTTAATTCAGGTCCTGCCTCCTTGGGCGTAATGCACAGCGGCTTCACCTTATGCCGCTTCTGCTCCTCAATCTCTTGCCCCGCCTGCCAGAAAAACAAATAAGGGCTAATAGTGGTCCCCAATATCGCGACGACGGCAGTGGCGTATGCGCCGGTCCATTCAATGCGCGGAACAACCAGCGAGGTCAGCGCCTCTCCCCAAGGAACCTGCGCCACAACGACGACAGCAACATAAGCGAAGAGCGATAGCGTCGCCCATTTGAGCACCGACGCATAGCGCTCATAGGAAAGCGCCACTTCAACAATGATGCAGAAGAGCCCGAACAATAACGTATACAAACCTATCGGCCCACCGATCAGCAGCCCCACAGCAGCCCCCATCGCGGCCAGATCAGCTCCCAAATTAACGATATTGGCAATCAGCAGCAGCCCGACCATGAGCACCAGCAAGGGCCGGGGGTAATGTCGGCGCATATTGCGCGCGATGCCTGCACCCGTAACGCGCCCGATTTCAGCCGCGACTTCTTGAATGGCGACCATCAACGGGAAGCTGAACAAAAACGTCCAGCTCAACCCATAGCCAAATTGCGCGCCAACTTGGCTGTGCGTGCCGATTCCCGATGGATCGTCATCCGCAGCGCCAGTTACCAGGCCGGGACCGAGGCGCGAGAGGAAGCTTGTGCTCGGTTTTTTGTCGGTTTGCATTGCTGACGATAACAGGCCTACATGACGTCAATGTCAACAACGCTATATGATGCGGAAAGTTGAACGCTGCTGAAAAGCTAGCCCGCGTTTTCAAGCAATCCCTCGTCTTTGATCCGCTTCTGCCAAAAGGCCGGTGCCAGTTGATGGACATTGTTGCCATCGCTGTCGACCGCGACGGTGACAGGGAAATCCTGCACTTCAAATTCGTAGATTGCTTCCATGCCCAGATCTTCGAAACCTACGACCTTGCTGCCCTTGATCGCGCGCGCCACCAAATAGGCGGCGCCGCCAACGGCCATGAGATATGCGCTCTTATGCTTGGCGATGGCTTGTGTTGCCGCCGGACCACGCTCCGCTTTACCAACGCATGCCAGCAAGCCCTGCTCAAGCATCATGTCCATGAACTTGTCCATGCGCGTAGCCGTCGTCGGCCCAGCGGGCCCAACAATCTCCTCACCCACCGGATCGACCGGGCCAACATAATAAATCATCCGCCCTTTAAAGCTGACGGGAAGTTCTTCGCCCTTAGCCAGCATGTCGGCGATACGTTTATGTGCGGCATCTCGTCCGGTCAGCATCTTGCCGTTTAGCAACAGACGGTCGCCCTGTTTCCAGCTGGCAACGGTTTCGGGGGTCAGTGCGTCCAAATCTACACGGATCGCGGCTGTATCAGGCTTCCAGTCTACCTTTGGCCATTCGTCCAGCTTCGGCGCCTCCAGATAGGCAGGGCCCGACCCGTTCAGCGTGAAATGTGCATGACGCGTCGCCGCACAGTTGGGAATCATCGCAACTGGCTTGCCCGCAGCATGACATGGCGCATCCATGATTTTCACGTCAAGGATCGTGGAAAGCCCGCCAAGCCCCTGCGCGCCGATACCCAACGCATTGACCTTGTCAAAAATCTCAATGCGCATCGCCTCAATATCATTTTGCGGACCGCGTGCTTTTAGCGGCCCCATGTCGATAGGCTCCATCAACGCTTGCTTGGCCAGCAAGACACAATGTTCCGCGGTCCCGCCGATACCAATGCCCAACATTCCGGGCGGGCACCAGCCAGCACCCATTTGCGGCAACATTTCAACGACCCAGTCGACGATATTGTCTGACGGGTTCATCATCTTGAACTTTGACTTGTTCTCGCTGCCGCCGCCCTTTGCCGCAACATCCACCGAAACTTTTGAACCGGCGACCATTTCGACATGCAGGACGCACGGCGTGTTATCTTTGGTGTTACGCCGCGTGAAAGCAGGGTCGGCCAATACCGAGGCGCGCAGTTTGTTGTCAGGGTGCAGATATGCACGGCGCACGCCTTCGTCGATGACCTCCTGCAGCGACGCCGACGTGTCCTCAAGCCGGCAATCCATCCCCCATTTGACGAAGACATTGACGATGCCCGTGTCCTGACAAATGGGTCGATGGCCCTCTGCGCACATCCGGCTGTTGGTCAGAATTTGCGCGATGGCATCCTTTGCCGCAGGCGACTGTTCGGCGGTATATGCATCACCCAATGCCCGGATATAATCCATCGGGTGAAAATAGCTGATATATTGCAGCGCGTCGGCGACGCTGTCGATCAAATCGGAATTGCGGATGGTGACGGTCATATAAGGCCCCGGACTGGATAGAACCCCCACGCCATTAACGCCCCGTGTGACTGATACAAGCATCATTCTGACCGGCTGAATCAATATTAGCGAACGACCGATGCGCCGGTCACATTTGTCCCGTCTGGATGATGCGGTGACCCAGTTTCTGTCTACAAAATGCGGCGCGCAAGATTGGGTTCATTTTGACAACAGAATTATTTTCAATTCCTCATTTTCCATCTTGCGCCTTCAACAACACTTAGAACGTCCACGCGTCGCTACCTTTTGCCCGCCGACAACTGCGATGAATGGAATCAGAATAGCGACGAATTGAATGGTTAATTTTCGATTTACCCCCTTGCGTCTTAAAATGAATAAGGCACTATAGGTAGCGGTTGGCCATAGGGGGCATTACCACAAATTGTGCTTGCAGCTTCAGATAGTGATTCTGTTGTTCGGGGGATTTTTCCCGTCGATAAGCTGGGGACAAGTGAAAATATAACCCCCGCCGTGGTCAAAAAATGCTAAGAGGGAATTTCGCGCCCTGAGTCGAACAATATGGGAACACGCGTTCCCGACAGATATTTGAACTGGTCGCTGGCCGCCGGAAAACCGGCATCCAGTTTTGGGTCGCCGCAATGAATGGAGCAACGGGTTAAATGGATTTCAGGGATACAGGCCAAGGGGCCGACGATATGACCGCAATGATGACTGATATGCTTGAAAAAGTTGCTACTGAAGCTGTGAAGGTTGAGGCCGAGGCCAAGCCGGCTGACGACAAGAAAGCTGCGTCGAGCAAATCCGTTGACGAGCGCCGTTTCAGCGTTGTGACGGATTCGTCGCGCGATGCCCTGCTGACCGAATTTGGTAAGGACACGCTGCAGGATCGTTATTTGTTGCCGGGCGAAAGCTATCAGGACCTGTTTGCCCGCGTTGCGTCGGCATATGCGGATGATCAGGATCATGCCCAGCGGCTCTATGACTATATCTCGCGGCTTTGGTTCATGCCGGCAACGCCAGTGCTGTCAAACGGCGGAACGGGCCGTGGTCTTCCTATCAGCTGCTATCTGAACAGCGTCGATGATAGCTTGGAAGGCATCGTCAACACATGGAACGAGAACGTCTGGCTCGCATCACGCGGCGGCGGCATTGGGACCTATTGGGGCAATGTGCGCGGCATTGGCGAGCCTGTTGGCCTCAACGGCAAGACCAGCGGCATCATTCCGTTTGTCCGCGTTATGGACAGCCTGACACTCGCCATCTCGCAAGGTTCGCTGCGTCGTGGTTCGGCCGCGTGCTATCTCGATGTCAGCCATCCTGAAATCGAAGAGTTCCTTGAAATCCGCAAGCCATCGGGCGACTTCAATCGTAAGGCGCTGAACTTGCACCATGGCGTGTTGCTGTCGGATGAATTCATGGAAGCCGTCCGCGCTGGTGAAGAATTCAACCTGCGTTCGCCCAAAACCGGCGAAGTGCGCAGCACGGTTGATGCGCGCTCGCTGTTCCAAAAGCTGGTGGAAACCCGCCTTGCAACGGGTGAGCCTTATATCATCTTCAGCGACACCGTGAACAACGCGATGCCCAAGCATCACCGCGATCTTGGGCTGAAAGTGTCAACGTCCAACCTTTGCAGCGAAATCACTTTGCCCACGGGTCACGACCATTTGGGTAATGACCGTACTGCGGTCTGCTGCCTGTCGTCGCTCAATCTTGAAACTTGGGATGAGTGGAACGGCGACAAGGTCTTCATCGAAGACGTCATGCGCATGCTCGACAACGTGCTTCAGGACTTCATCGACCGCGCGCCGGACGAAATGTCGCGTGCCAAATATTCGGCCAGCCGCGAACGTTCGGTTGGTTTGGGCGTCATGGGCTATCACAGCTTCCTGCAGTCACGCGGCGTTGGCTTTGAAAGCGCGCTTGCCAAATCTTGGAACATGAAGTTCTTCAAGCATATCCGGGCGCAGGTTGATGAGGCGTCGATGATGCTGGCCAATGAGCGGGGGGCCTGCCCTGATGCTGAGGAAATGGGCGTTATGGAGCGCTTTTCCTGCAAAATGGCGATTGCGCCGACCGCGTCGATTTCGATCATTTGCGGCGGCACCAGCGCGTGTATTGAGCCGATTCCGGCGAATATTTACACGCACAAGACGCTTTCGGGCAGCTTCATCGTGAAGAATCCGTATCTGGAAAAGCTGTTGCAGGAAAAGGCGAAGGATTCGACCAATGTGTGGAACAGCATCCTTGAAAAGGGCGGCTCTGTCCAACATCTCGATTTCTTGACGGCTGAGGAAAAGGACACGTTCAAGACCAGCTTTGAAATCGACCAGCGTTGGTTGATCGAACTGGCCGCGGACCGCACGCCGTATATCGATCAGGCGA
>NZ_JBIICH010000115.1:0-6516 GCF_044239005.1 Sphingorhabdus sp.
TGCACGGAACAGCTCTGCATCCAGCCGCATGAAATCAGCGGCAATGTCCGGAAACGCATTCATTTCCTTGCACAAGGCTTCGGCATATAGCGCCCAGCCTTCGCCAAATGCGACATAGCCAGTGACCGAACGGAATTTGGGTCCGCCTTGCTGCCGCACCTGAATGTCGCCCTGGGTGTTGTGGCCGGGAACCGCTTCATGACACATCAGCGTGTACAGCGCCGCCGGATCGGGGGTCATACCCACAAGATGCACATAGGTGCGGGCGGGGCGCTTGCCATCGGGGCTTGGCGCAGACGCGTGCGCGGCACCGCCGGCGACTTCGCTGAACGCCGGTTCGCGCACCACTTCAATGCCGAAAGCTGGCGTCATGCCGAAATAGGCTGGCAACAGCGTGCGCGTTTTGGCGACAAAGGCATTTGCGGTGGCGAGATATTCGGCACGTGCGGCGTCGTCAAAAGGCTTTGGCGGATACAGCTTGGCGCGCCCGGCGTAAAAAGCGCTGCGGTCCTTGAACCCTGCCTTTTGCGCAAGCGCGTCCTGTTCCGCTTCAATGCGGGCCACTTCCTGAAGACCAATTTTGTGAATTTGGTCCGCGGTATAGTCCGTTGTCGTATTGAGCTTCAGTTCGTTGGCGTAATAGTCCGCACCGCCGGGAAGCGAAATGGCACCAACGCGGCCGCTTGGCGCAGCTGGCAAGCTTGCCTTGCCCCACGCAATCACGCGACCATAAGCAGGCTTCAGATCAAGTATGGCCGCGCGCGCTTCGGCGCGCATGGCGTCCGCATCGCCGCGCGAGATTTTGCCCGCGGTGACCAATGCTTCGGTCTTGGCCTGAACATCTGCCCAAAGCGCCGAGTCCGGTCCGGTCGTGAATGGCGCGCCGCTGGTGAGCTTCTCGCTGCCGGAAATGACGGACTCGACCTGAAATTTCGGTGCGCGAATGCCAGCGCGTTCGCTCGCTTGCGTGCGCTCAATCGCCATGTCCAGCACCGCAGGCATGCCGCGCAGCCGGGCGATGTAATTCTTTAGGTCCGTGACGTCGGCGACCCCATGGGTGTTGACCAAAAAATCTGCCAGCTGGCTGTGCACCGAATATAGACGCGAGTAGAAAGGCGGGCGGTACATCCGGTTCGCTTCGCTTATGACAGCGCGGTCGGCTTCCAACGCCCAGATGTCGAAATTCACCTGTGCTTCGGGCGACAGGTTGGCACGGTTGAATGCGGCCTTCATGCGGGCGACGCTTGCCTGACGCCATTTGACCTGTTCTGCTGCCGCATTGTCGCTGATATCATTCCAGCGGTCGCCGCCGTCTTTCAGGCCAAGGCGCGTTGCCACTTGGGGCTGTTGCTTGAGATATTCGCTGAATTCCGCATCCAGAAATGCGGTTAGCCGCGCATCTTCGCTGGCCATTCCGACTGACGTGGCCGGGGTTTGGGCATATACAAAGCTAGCTGGAAAAATCAGGTTGGCACACACGGCTGCTATGCCCATTTTCAAAATGCTTTTCATAAACTCTCCATATATTTGGCTTGGACCGTATGCCTGTGCGCCAGTCATGTGAAGCGATTTTAATGCCGCGAAACGATGCCCGCGATTGATCAGCGCAGATGAATTCACGTCACTGGCCGTTCGCCCGATGACGCAATCGAAACCGTCAAGCTTTTGTCGGGAAACCCCGAACAGTATCGCGCCGCGGCTATCGGGCCGAAAATTTCAGCCCGATCCAAAATATCCGGGGTGTTCCAAGGTCTATCGACGTTCCCACTTTGCGGGTCACAACCTCTTCATTGAGGATATTCTCAACCCGGCCGGTCAATGCGATCTTCCGGGTGAGGGGGATTTGTGCAAAGCCGTCAAAGGTAAGCGCCGATGGCAAAATATTCGCCTCAAGATCATCTTCGAATTGTGCGCCGACATAACGGGCTGTTGCCGACAATATATTGCCGGCGCTTGGCGTCCACCGCACGGTCGCATTTGCCGCATGGCGGGGGCTTTGTGCCGGGGTGAGCCCGTTGAGGCCGCTGGCGATGCCCGATGCGCGCACTTTGCTGTGGCTGAATGCGTAAGATGCGGCAATGCTGACCGCACCAAATTGCGCTTCGCCGCTGAGCTCGACGCCCTTGGCAATGACAGCATCGACATTGTCGCGTCGGCGCAGATTAGTGCCAATCGTGACGTTGGCGATGGCGTCGTTGAGCCTGTTGTAGAATAATGTTGCGCCAAGGGTCACGCCGGTGGCTGGTCGGACATCAAACCCCGCCTCGACACCGCGCAGCTTTTCCACGTCCAACGCTTCATTGGCGCGCGTTGCGACGGGGAAGACGGTGAACGGGCGGTAGAGTTCATTCAGCGTGGGCAAACGAAAGCCGGTATAGGCCGCGGCACGCAGCGCAACGCCATCGGTCGGCGCATAGAGTGCGCCAACGCGTGCGCTGGACTGCCAACGTGCACGATCGGCAAAGACATCATCGCGCACGACGGTTCCGTTGGTGGCGCGCTCTGCAAAAAAGCCGTTGGTGATCGTCCAGCGATCTGCGCGGATGCCGCCGGTCAGCGTCAGATCGCCAAGCGTCCAATCATTCTCGGCGAAAACACCGAATGTCGCGCTGTTGCCACCGGCGTTGCGCCGTGCGGTGATGAGGCCGGTGACGCCGCTATAGACATCTTCAAATAGCTCGCCTTCGGATAGCCGCGCATCGACGCCCATGCGCAATTGATGATCGCCGCCAACGGGTGGCCTGACCTCAATTTTGCCGCCGACCCCAGTGGATGGCGTGTTTCTTTGGTCGAGCGTTTTGCGGAACGACGTCGCGCTGATCACATTGTTGGTAAAATTGCGCGCCTGAACATAGGCCAGCGCGTCGACTTGCCAGCGCCCCTGCGACACGATGCGAATGCTTGCGTCTTGTCCTTCGGAGCTGCTGTCTGCGCCTGCAAAGCGTAAGGTGCGGCTGTCCTGAAAAATCAGTCCACGGAACTGCAGTTCAACGCCGTCGGCCAATGGCGCAACAGCGCGCAATCCGGTTGACCAGCTGTCATAGGCTGCGCGGACGTCGGTGGGCTGGCGGGTGGCGCTTGGCGCGGTGTAAAACCCGTCGCCGCGATCCCACCGACCCGATATGCTGACAAATCCGGCACCGAGATCAGTCGCGAGGCCAGCGGACAATTCGCTGGCGTTGCCGCTGCCGTAAAAGGCCGACAATGCCGCGTCGGGCAGGTCGGCCCGCCCCGCGCTGTTCAGTTCGATGGTCCCTGCGACGGCCCCTGCACCAAAGGCACCATTGCCGCCGCCGCGCGTGACGCGAATGGATGATAAACGTTCGGGGGTGATTGCGCTAAAGGGGATGTAGCCGAAAAACGGGTCGGCCTGAGGCACGCCATCAAGGAGCACCAAAGTGCGGCTTGAAGCATTGCCGCCAAGCGCGCGCAAAGTGGCACCTTGCGCCGATGGATTGGCTGAACGGCTGTCCGAACGCCGGAACTGTTGAAATCCGGCAACATCGGCGAGGATATTTTCAATCCGGCCAGACGCTTCGCTGCTTAGGCGCGTGCGGTCGATTTCCACCGAGCCATAAGCGGGGTCCCCCTTCGTCTGGTCGAGCCCTTTTCCGGTGACAATGATAATCGGCTCGGCGCTCTCCTGCGCATAAGCGGCAGGCGCACCGATGACGAACGCCAGTAGCGAGGTCCGAGCCAATAGCGTGATCATGCAGGTTCCCGAAAAAATGAAGGATAAGGATATTGCGGCGTTCTGAAGCCCATATATGCACCGTCAACAATTTTTGAACCATAATATACCGAGGTTGCATTAATGGTCTGACACGGGCATTGGCGGCGCACGGAATTAGGAGAAAAGCTATGCGTCAAATCGATCATTTCATTAGCGGTGGCACGGGTGCCAGCGCATCGCGTTTTGGCGACATAATGGATCCAAACAATGGCGGCGTTCAGGCCCGCGTTGCATTGGGCGATGCCGCTGTGTTGGAACGCGCGGTGCAGGCAGCATTGGCCGCGCAACCGGCGTGGGCGACGACCAACCCACAGCGCCGTGCGCGCGTGATGTTCGAATTCAAGCGTCTGGTTGAGGCCAATATGGACGATCTCGCGCATATGCTGTCGTCCGAACATGGCAAGGTCATTGCCGACAGTAAGGGCGACATTCAGCGCGGGTTGGAAGTCATCGAATTTTGCTGTGGCATCCCGCATGTACTGAAGGGCGAATATAGCCAAGGCGCTGGCCCCGGCATTGACGTATATTCGATGCGCCAGCCAATCGGCGTTGGTGCAGGTATTACCCCGTTCAACTTCCCCGGTATGATCCCCTTGTGGATGTGCGGCCCCGCGATTGCGACGGGCAATGCCTTCATCATCAAGCCAAGCGAGCGTGACCCCAGTGTTCCTGTGCGCTTGGCGGAACTGTTTATCGAAGCTGGCTTACCCGAAGGCATTTGTCAGGTCGTGCATGGCGACAAGGAAATGGTCGACGCCATTCTGGACCACCCCGCCATTGGTGCGGTGAGCTTTGTCGGCTCGTCCGACATCGCGCATTATGTCTACAATCGCGGCGTTGCCAATGGCAAGCGCGTGCAGGCCATGGGCGGCGCGAAGAACCATGGCATCGTCATGCCCGATGCGGACCTCGACCAAGTCGTTAATGACCTTGCGGGCGCGGCCTTTGGTTCAGCCGGTGAACGCTGCATGGCGCTTCCTGTCGTCGTGCCCGTTGGCGACGACACCGCAGAACGCCTGAAGGCGAAGCTCATTCCGGCGATACAAGCACTACGCGTTGGCGTCTCCACCGATGCCGAAGCGCATTATGGTCCGGTTGTAACCGCGCAGCATAAGGCAAAGGTTGAGGGCTGGATCCAGACCTGCGTTGATGAAGGCGGCGAGCTGATTGTCGATGGACGCGGGTTCAAGCTTCAGGGACATGAAGAAGGTTACTTCATTGGGCCAACCTTGTTCGACCATGTGACGACGGACATGGAAAGCTATAAGGAAGAAATCTTCGGCCCAGTGCTGCAGATCGTCCGCGCGGCCAACTTTGAAGAGGCCTTGGCGCTTCCTTCAAAGCACCAATATGGCAATGGCGTCGCGATCTTTACGCGCAATGGCCACGCCGCCCGTGAATTTGCAGCGCGCGTCAATGTCGGCATGGTCGGCATTAACGTGCCGATCCCCGTTCCCGTTGCCTATCACAGCTTTGGCGGCTGGAAACGCTCTGCCTTTGGCGACACCAACCAGCACGGTATGGAAGGCGTGAAGTTTTGGACCAAGGTCAAGACCATCACCCAGCGTTGGCCAGATGGATCTCCCGACGGTGGCAACGCGTTCGTCATTCCCACCATGGGGTAAATCACATGAAAATCGCATTTATCGGTCTGGGCAACATGGGCGGCGGCATGGCCGCCAACCTCGTTAAGGCAGGGCACAAGGTAAATGCGTTTGATCTGTCGGCCGAGGCATTGGCGCGGGCGCAGGAAAATGGCTGCGCCACATTTACCTCCGTGCGCGACGCGGTCGATGGTGTTGATGCTGTCGTATCGATGCTGCCCAATGGCAGTATCGTCGATAGCGTATTTGCAGCAGATGTTTTGGGCCATGCCCCCAAGGGCGCGATATTGCTCGATTGTTCGACGATTGATGTTGATACCGCGCGCAAGGTGACGGCGGATGCTGTCGCCGGCGGCTATGACATGGTTGATGCGCCGGTATCGGGCGGCATTGCGGCCGCCAATGGGGGCACGTTGACCTTCATGGTGGGTGGCACCGATACCGCCTTTGCGCGGGCAGAGCCGATCCTGTCGGCGATGGGTAAGGCTGTCATTCATGCTGGCGGATCAGGGGCGGGTCAGGCGGCAAAGATATGCAACAACATGCTGCTGGGTGCATCGATGATTGCGACCTGCGAAACTTTTGCCATGGCGGAAAAGCTCGGGCTCGACCTTCAAACCTTTTACGACATTTCGTCGAAAGCCTCTGGCCAGAACTGGTCGATGACCAGCTATTGCCCCGTTCCCGGCGTCGGACCGACATCGCCTGCGGATAATGAATATCAGGGCGGATTTGCGACCGCACTGATGCTGAAGGACCTTAAGCTGGCGATGGAAGCTGCGCAGTCCGTCAACGCCGATGTGCCCATGGGCACGCGGGCGGCCGAACTATACGCGCAATTTGATGCGGCTGGAAAAGGCGGCATGGATTTTTCGGCGATCATTCAAAGCCTGAAAAACTAACGCCAAACATCTGCGCGCTGCGCTTTGATGACGCAGCGGGATTGCCAGCGCGACACAAAACATTCTAGAACCACCGAGACATTCAATTTTACCCAGCGAGCAGATCAAACACGGCCTGCGCTGATATTGAGGAGCTTACCGTGCAGTCAGTCACCACGCAGAAAATCGATGATATCCTTGTTGTTCTTGTCGATAACCCGCCCGTTAATGCGCTGTCATGGCATGTCCGGCAGGGGCTGAAAGACGGTTTTGAGCTGGCACTTGCCGACGACTCGGT
>NZ_JBIICH010000116.1:0-6373 GCF_044239005.1 Sphingorhabdus sp.
TTGTTGATGTCGATACCCGACGGCGCGCATGCCCGAACGCGGCTGCGGATTTGGCCAGCGATGCTGATGCCGACTGACCGGCGCACTTCGGGCGCGGTCTTTGCAGCAGGCGTGCCAACGGCTTTGCCAGCGCCAGGGGCCTTGCCGATATTGTTGATGCTGTCTTCGAAATTGCGGCTGAGCCCGCCGGGCTTGGCTGGCGTTGACCCTTTGCCGCTGGTGGCGGCTGCTTTCACCGTTTTCGGCGGCGTGGCAGCGGTCTTCACCGGCTCTTTCTTGGCCGCAACCTTCGCAAGGGGCGGCGCAGTGTCGGGCTTTGCGGGCTTCTGCACCGGCTTGGCCACCGGCTTTTCGATTTGTATCACCGGGGTTGGGGCAGGGGGCGGTTCGCTCGGCGCGGTGTCCCCAGCGGCTGGCGGTGCGGATTCTTCCTGAATGGCGTCGGGCGCAGTCGAGACATCGGCAATTTCACCCACCAGCGAAACCGAAATCGATTCTGGCTTTTTGATGGTGTCCGCGGATGCCAAAAGACCTAGGCCAAATGCGCCCAGCAATATGACATGGCCGCCAATCGCAGCGCCCAGTCCGACTTTCTCGACCCGATCCATCGCCATATCGTTAGTTTTCGCCAGATGAACCAGTGGTGACCAAGCTCACGCTATTCAGTCCAACACGGTTCAGCTCGCCCATCACGCGCATCATTTGCCCGTAGCTAATCGATGTATCCCCGCGCAGCATGATCGGGCGTGGCTTTGCCGCGTCTTGTGCGCCGGCGATTTCTTCCAGCCGTGCGGGCAGTTCACTGGGGGCTACCAGTGTGCCATCGATATAGGTTGTGCCGGATTGATCGATGGCGATTTCGATGGGCTCCTCCGGCTGCTCAAGCGCGTTGGCGCGGCTTTCGGGAAGCTCAACCGGAACGCCGGTGACGAGCATGGGCGCAGTAACCATGAAGATGATCAACAGAACGAGCATGACATCGACAAAGGGCGTGACGTTGATGTCCGCCATGGGCGCGCGCCGTCCGCCGCGACGCCTGCCGCGGCCACCGCTTCGGCCCGAAGATATGTTCATGGCCATCGTTAAACCTCATGCTCCAACTCACGCGACAGCGTTCCGTGGAAACCGTCGGCAAAACGGCCCATACGGGCTTCATATTGGTTCAGCCGGTGCGAAAATCGGTTATAGGCGATGACCGCCGGAATGGCGGCGAACAGACCAATGGCGGTCGCGAAAAGCGCCTCGGCAATGCCGGGCGCGACGACGGCCAGGCTTGAATTTTGTTCGGCGGCAATCGCGGCAAAGCTGCGCATGATGCCCCAGACGGTTCCGAACAGGCCAATAAAGGGTGCGACCGATCCTGTGGTCGCCAGAAAGTTCAAACGGTTGGCCAAACGGTCGGTCTCTGCCGCAATCATTGCGTCCATCGTTGTTGAGAGCCGCTCGCGCGTTCCGGCACGGTCAATTGTTTTGCCGTTGGTCGAACGCCGCCATTCCGTCATGCCTGCGGCAAATACCTTGGCGACGGGCAATGCGCTCTTGCTATATGTTTTGGCGAAAGCCGCGATGTCATTGCTTTCCCAAAATTCGCTTTCAAACGTCTCGCTCTGGCGGCTGATGCCCGACATTTTGATCATGAAGCTGAAGATGATTGTCCACACCCAAATGCTGGACAGCGCGAGGCCGATGATCACGGCCTTGACCACAAGATCAGCGTCGAGAAACAGTTTAATCGGTGAAAAACCCATATTTTGGGTCGCGATGAGCAGGTCCATTATCTTCCTATTCTGCGTGTCGGTTTAAGATGGGCTGAAACGCCGCAACCCAATGCGCGGGTTGTCGGCGTGGCTTGCCGTCGGGTGAAACAAAGGCAGCGGTCACCCGCGCCGTGGTCAGTATTTCATCGCCGCGCATGACTGTTTGATGAATATCACAACTTGCCGCGCGCACAGCCTCAACGGTGCTGACAACAACCAAGGCATCGTCAAAATGGGCGGGGCGTCGATATGTGATGTTCATTTCGGTGACTGCATAGGCGCCTTGGCCGTCCGCATGCACGCTTCGCTGGTCAATGCCGACACAGGCCAGCATGTCCGAACGGGCGCGCTCCATGAAATGCAGATAGCGCGCATGATAGACCACACCCGAAAAATCGGTGTCCTCAAAATAGACCCGCACGGCAAACAGGTGCTGCGTGCCGTCGAAATGGCCGTGATAGGGGGTGGGCATGGGCATCATGAATTTTGTTAACCACTTTAGAGTCCGGCGGGAAGGCTTTTTAAAGAACGTATCCGCAATTGGTCGCCTTAGGGACTCGGCACATCGCTATGTATCAAATAATCCGTCCTGCGATCCTGCGGGCGGGTTGAGGCCAAGATGTTTCCAACCAGGGGCGTTGAGGCAACGGCCACGCGCTGTGCGGGCGATAAGGCCAAGTTGCAGCAAATAAGGCTCAACGACATCCTCAATGGTGTCGCGCGGTTCGGACAGACCAGCGGCCAATGCTTCGACGCCGACGGGGCCACCGCGATAAATGTCGGCGATCATGTGCAGATAGCGCCGGTCCATGGCATCAAGACCGAGGGCATCAACCTCCAACCGGTTGAGCGCGCTATCGGCGATTTTTGCGGTGACGACGGGTTCGCCTGCGACATTGGCAAAGTCACGGACGCGGCGCAGCAAGCGACCCGCGATCCGCGGCGTGCCGCGTGCGCGTTTGGCAATCTCGTTCGCGCCATCGGGCGCAATGCCAAGGTCAAGCAAGCGCGCGGCGCGGGTTACGACCAGCTCAAGCTCGCTATGCGTGTAGAAATTGAGCCGCACCGGAATGCCAAAGCGGTCACGCAAGGGCGTGGTCAGCAAACCCTGCCGCGTGGTTGCACCGACCAGCGTAAACGCAGGCAAATCAATCCGCACCGAACGCGCCGATGGCCCTTCGCCAATCATGATATCCAGCGCACGGTCTTCCATCGCGGGGTAGAGGATTTCCTCAACCACGGGGCTGAGCCGGTGGATTTCGTCAATGAACAGGACGTCGCCATCTTCCAAATTGGTGAGCAACGCCGCCAGATCGCCCGATTTGGCGATGACCGGACCCGATGTGGCGCGGAAACCAACGCCCATTTCCTTGGCCACAATCTGCGCCAATGTCGTCTTGCCAAGTCCGGGCGGGCCAAAGAACAGCACATGGTCCAACGGCTGCCCGCGTCCCTTTGCCGCCTCAATAAATACGCGCAAATTGTCCCGCGCGGCCGCTTGTCCGATGAACTCGGCGAGCGTTTTGGGACGCAGCGCGGCGTCGATATCTTCCGGTCGTTTGTCCGGCGTGGTGAGGCGGTCGTCGTCAGTCATGAGTTTGATACCGTCGCCCTTGATTGTCACCCAAGGGTGCTTGCGCCCTTCCCAGACCGAATAACGCGGCTGGGAAGTCCGTGCCTGCAAATGCGCCGGTGGCTGTGCGGGTCACTGCGCGGACCCCACTTTGCTATTGCGCGATAGCCCCTGAAACACGTTCAGGGTGACGGCGTGGGGGTTTGAATTCATGTGAAACATTTTACCAAAATTTACGTCACCCTGAACTTGTTTCAGGGTCCATTTTGCAGCACTTTCCAGCGCGTGAGAGATGAAAAAACGCCTTGCGTATACATAGTTGCGAGCAAGCATTATGGATCGCTGTACATTGGCGTCACGTCCGACCTGCTGAAGCGGCTTTCGCAGCATCGCGGCGGTATGACGCCGGGACATGCTTCCAAATATGCCATTTACCGGCTGGTGCATTTTGAAGTTTTTGGCACGATGGAGACGGCGATTGCGCGCGAGAAGCAGCTGAAAAATTGGCGCCGCGCTTGGAAGATTAACCTGATTAATGACGGGAATCCGCATTGGGTGGATCTGGCGGTTGGGTTGGGTTTGCCGCCGATAGCGCAGGAATAGTTGCCCGATGGACCCTGAAACAAGTTCAGGGTGACGGATGAGAAATGCAGCGGTGCGGGTCACCGCGAAGCCCGCTTCAACGCAAGCCGGACCAGTGCATCGAGCGTCGCATCGGGGCCGAGTTCTTCGACTGCCTGCGCCACGGCATTTCCGGCCTCACCGGGTTTGAAGCCCAGATTGGCAAGTGCGGACATGGCGTCCTGTGCATGGTTGCCGGCCGCTGCGCCCGTGGGCATCAGTTTCGCTCCGCCGCCGATGCCGGCGAGCGCGCCGACCTTGTCCTGCAATTCATTGACGATGCGGCTCGCAAGCTTGGGGCCAACACCGTTTGCGCGCGCCACCATAGCCGCGTCGCCGCTGCCGATGGCGAGCGCGAGGTCGGCGGGTTCGATGGCAGAGAGGATGGCCAAGCCAACCTTGCCGCCAACGCCTTGCACGCCCGTCAGCAACCGGAACCAGTCGCGTTCTTCGCGCGTGGCAAAGCCGATGAGGCGCATGTCGTTTTCCGACACCTGCATTTCGGTGAATACGGTGGCGAAATCATCCGTCTTGCCCAAGGCCGATAGCGTCCGCGCGCTCGCCTGCACCAGATAGCCGACGCCGTTGACGTCGATTACCAGATGGTCGACGCCCGTTTCATCAATGCGGCCATATAGCTTTGCAATCATTATCGCGGGTTAGCTGTTCGTTACAAAATCGGCAAGCAAAAGAGAACATCGTGGGAACAGAAACTTTGTTTCCCGCAAAGGCGCGGAGGACGCAGAGATTATAATATATAACTTTATGGGCTAGAAACTCTGCGCTCTCTGCGCCTCTGCGGGAACCCATCAACCCCTAAAGTGATGCGCGTGGGTGATCGCAACCGCGAGCGCATCAGCTGCATCTGGCCCCGCCAGCTTCAGCCCCGGCAGCAGGATGCGGAGCATCGCTTGCACCTGTTCTTTTTCGGCCTTGCCCGTGCCAACGACCGATTTTTTTACGAGCCGCGTGGCATATTCAGTCACGGGCGTGCGGTTGCGCGCAGCGCCCAAAAGGACGACGCCGCGTGCTTGCCCAAGCTTCAGCGTCGATTGCGGGTTTTTGTTAACGAACACTTCTTCGACCGCCGCATAATCGGGCCGGAAGTGATCGAGTACAGCGCTCAGTTTCTCGTCCAAAATTACGAGACGGTTCGCCAAGGGCAGCTTGGCATCGGTTGTAATCTCGCCATTGTCGATATGCGAAAGGCGGTTGCCTTCCTTGCGGATGACGCCCCAGCCGGTCGTGCCCAAGCCGGGGTCGAGACCGAGAATAATCATCCCAGCTTCGCCATCACCTCGTCGGAAACGTCATAATTGCCCCAGACGGTCTGCACGTCGTCATCATCTTCCAAGGCATCGATCATCTTGAGCAAGGTCGCGGCATTGGCTTCGTCGACTTCGACCAAAACCTGCGGTTTCCATGCGAGCTTGGCGCTTTCTGCCTCGCCAAGTGTCGCTTCGAGCGCCTTGGCGACTTCATGCAGGCTGTCCATCGCGGTCCAGATGCTGTGTTCGTCTTCGCTCGATTCCACATCTTCTGCGCCCGCTTCCAGTGCCGCTTCAAAGACGCTGTCGGCGTCGCCTGCGCTGATGGGGTACGTGATCAGGCCCATGCGGTCGAACCCGTGGCTCACCGCGCCGGATGCGCCAAGATTGCCGCCATTTTTGCTGAATGCCGTGCGCACATTTGTCGCGGTGCGGTTGCGGTTGTCGGTCAATGCCTCAACGATAATGGCAACGCCGCCGGGGCCATAGCCTTCATAGCGCATTTCATCATAGCTTTCCGCATCGCCGCCGATTGCCTTATCGATTGCGCGCTGGATATTATCCTTAGGCATCGATTGTGCCTTGGCCGCATTCACCGCAAGGCGAAGGCGCGGGTTCATGTCGGGATCGGGCATGCCCATTTTCGCCGCCACGGTAATTTCGCGCGACAGCTTCGAAAATTGCGCCGAACGCTTCTTGTCCTGCGCGCCCTTACGATGTTGGATATTCTTGAATTTGCTATGGCCTGCCATGGCTCTGCTCTTCTCTGGCTAAAGGATATGAAGCCGCGCCCTTACATCAGGCACGCGCCATTGGGCAAGACATCTGCTTCAGCGCAACTGAACCGCAGTCCCCGACACAATGTCATCCTGAAACATGTCCAGGATGACGGGTCTTTTCGGCAATGAAGCCAAGCGGAAATTATGCCAGACCAAGCGCCGATTTGTAAGTATCCAAAATGGCTTCCATTTCTTGGCGGTCGTCCTGGCTCATTTTACGCAGGCGTACGATCTGACGCATGATTTTTGCGTCATAGCCTTGGCTCTTGGCTTCGCTGTAAACGTCACGAATGTCGTCGGCGATGCCCTTTTTCTCTTCTTCCAGACGCTCAATGCGTTCAATGAAAAGACGCAGTTGATCGGCGGCGATATTGC
>NZ_JBIICH010000117.1:0-6293 GCF_044239005.1 Sphingorhabdus sp.
AAAATCGTCAAAGAGGCGATTGAAGACCCGACCCGGTTGTTGATCGACCTTTAAGGAGCTGAGCAATGGCAGAACATGATTATGACCTGATCGTTATCGGTGCAGGTCCGGGCGGTTATGTTGCCGCCATCCGCGCCGCACAACTCGGCCTGAAAACAGCCTGCGTCGAAAGCCGCGAGACATTGGGCGGCACCTGCCTCAACGTCGGCTGCATTCCGTCGAAAGCTTTGCTGCATGCGTCCGAAATGTACCATGAGGCACAATCGGGTTCGCTGGCGAAATTCGGTATCGATTTTAAAAGCGTCTCGCTCAACCTCGATCAAATGCACGCCGAAAAAGCGAAGGCTGTGACCGAATTGACCGGCGGCATCGAGTTTCTGTTTAAAAAGAACAAGGTTGATTGGCTCAAGGGTCGCGCCGCATTCACATCAGCCAACAGCATTGATGTGGCCGGCAAAAATTACACCGCCCAAAACATCATGGTCGCGACAGGATCATCGGTAACGCCATTGCCCGGTGTCGAAATAGACCAAAAGGTTATCGTCGATTCCACAGGCGCGCTGGCATTGCCAAAGGTGCCAAAGCACATGGTGGTCATCGGCGGCGGTGTTATTGGACTTGAGCTTGGAAGCGTGTGGTTACGTCTTGGCGCGCAAGTGACTGTGGTCGAATATCTTGACCAGATCCTGCCCGGCATGGACGGCGAAGTCCGCAAGGAAGCCGCCAAGATCTTCAAGAAACAGGGCTTCAACCTGCGCATGGGCACAAAGGTTACCGGCGCAACGGTAAAGGGCGGCATGGCCACGCTGACCGTTGAACCATCAGCCGGCGGTGCAAGCGAAACGATTGAAGCGGATTGCGTACTTGTGGCGATTGGCCGCCGCGCAAACACCGATGGCCTTGCAATGGAAAAAGCGGGCCTCGCGGTCAATGCGCGCGGGCAGATTGAAATCGGCCATGATTTCCAGACCAATGTCCCCGGCATCTACGCGATCGGCGACGTTTGCCCCGGTCCAATGCTGGCGCATAAGGCAGAAGACGAAGGCATTGCCGCGGCTGAATTTGTTGCGGGCCTAACGGGCATCGTCAACCATGACGTCATCCCGGGCGTCGTCTACACCTACCCTGAGATTGCCAGCGTTGGCCTGACCGAGGAAGAAGCGAACGAACATGCTTCGGCTTCGGGTAGCGAGATCAAGGTCGGAAAATTCCCGATGATGGCCAACAGCCGTGCGAAAACAAATCGCACGACAGACGGTTTCGTCAAAGTCATTGCCGATGCAAAAACCGACCGCGTGCTTGGCGTGCATATCATCGCATCCATCGCCGGAAGCATGATCGCCGAAGCAGCCGTGGCTATGGAATTCGGTGCAACGTCGGAAGATATTGCATATACCTGCCATGCCCACCCGACCCATGCCGAAGCCTTAAAGGAAGCGGCCATGGCCGTGACCGGCAAACCGATCCACATGTGATGATTACCCAAGCGGCCCAAATAGCCCCGGCCATGATTTCATGGCTGGACCTATTTGGGATCGCTGTATTCGCGGCATCGGGCGCTCTCGCCGCGGCGCAACGCAAACAAACGCTCGTCACCTTCTCCTTCTTTGCGCTGGTTACCGGCGCGGGTGGCGGCACGGTTCGTGATCTGCTTATCGGTGCGCCCGTTTTCTGGGTTCAGGATTGGCGTTTTGCAGCAACCTGTCTTGTGACCGCGGGGCTGGTGTGGGTGACGCCACAGCATCTTTGGAAGCCGCGTGCGCTTGACTGGTTCGATGCGGTGGGCATTGCCATTTACGCGGTGTTCGGCACGTGGAAATCACTTACGCTTGGCGTTCCATTGCTACCGGCCATGATGATGGGCGTCATCACCGCCTGCGTCGGCGGCATCATTCGCGATGTGCTGGCCGGTGAGCCGTCGATCCTGCTTAAGCCCGAAATCTATGTAACAGCTGCGGCGCTGGCATCAGGCCTTTTTGGCCTGTTGTTATTTGTTGGGCTACCCGTTCTGCCCGCCGCGATTTTCAGCGCGACTGCCGGTTTTGCCCTGCGGGCAATGGCGATTTGGAAAGGCTGGGCGATCCCCGCCTATCGGGGCTAGGGTCAGGACCTAATTACCGAACGCGGTTCGGGAAAAGCTTATTCAAATTCGCAATTTTGGGTTTGTCCCATTGCACGATGTAGGGGTGCCTTGGGTTTCTCGCCATGAAGTCCTGATGGTAACTTTCGGCAGGAAAGAAACTGATGGGCTCCAGCGTCGTCACAATGGGTTTCTTCCAATATCCCGCCCTGTCCAGTTGCGCCATATAGGCACGCGCCGCCTTTTGCTGTGCTGCGTTTGCGGGGAATATCGCGGATCGATATTGCTTGCCGCGGTCCGGACCCTGACGGTTCAATTGGGTCGGATCATGCACCACCGAAAAGAATATGTGCAGCAGTTCGCCATAGCTCACCACCGCAGGGTTATATTGGATGCGAACCGATTCAGCATGCCGCGTGACGCCCGAACTGACGAGATCATAGTCAGCCGTTGACCGCGTCCCGCCGGAATAACCCGACTCCACGCGCGTCACGCCCTTCACGCGTTCAAACACAGCCTCCACACCCCAGAAGCAACCGCCGGCAAAAACAGCGGTCTGCATGCCCTTTGGTTCAACCATTTTCGTAAAGGGAGCGGCGATCCGAATGCCCTCTTCGGCATGCGCAGTGCCAACGGCGGATCCAAAGTCGGAACCGCACCCTGTCACCAAACCAAACAGCAGCGCGACATGTACCGCGCGGATAACGTATTTAGGGGTTCGGGGCAGCCGCTTCATATGATGGACCTCCAACGGACACAGACCGCGTTGCTTCTGCGTTTTGATCATTCGCACTCGCAGGTTTGATGATCGCCAGCCCAGCCAAACCGAGCGCAAATCCGCCGGCCAGACTGAGGAAAAGATCCGATCGCACAAAGTTATAAAGACGGTCCATATTTTATCTCTGACATAGTGCACAGATGGGCGCCGAAACAGCTATGTGCATCGGCTTTGGAAGGCTTCACCAGAAAGCACATTAAACGTGCATGAACGCCGTTCAGCGTGATGCACATATTGCGGTCATGTGAGTGCGGCGCAGGCTGCTTGGATACGCGTGCACGCTTCCTTGAGGATATCCGACGATGTTGCATAGGAAATCCGGAAGCCTGGCGACAGACCGAACGCCCCGCCATGCACCGCAGCCACGCGATAATCATCCAGGAAATAATCGATGAGATCGGCATCGGTTTCAATCTTCTTACCCTTGGGCGTCGTCTTGCCCATCACGCCGGTTGCATCGGGATAGACATAAAATGCGCCTTCTGGCGTCGGGCAGCTAAGCCCCGGTGCGTCGTTCAGCATAGCAACGACAAGGTCGCGGCGTTCGCGGAAAGCGATATTGCGTTCCCGCAAGAAATCCTGTGGTCCGTTAAGCGCAGCAAGCACGGCATATTGTGAGATGGAACAAGGGTTGCTGGTCGATTGCGATTGCAAATCCGCCATCGCCTTAATCAACCATGCCGGGCCACCAGCATAGCCGATGCGCCAACCGGTCATGGCATAGGCCTTCGACGCGCCGTTCATGGTGAGGGTGCGATCATATAGTTCGGGGCACACCTGAAGCATCGTCGCAAAGGGCGCCTGCGCATACCAGATATGTTCGTACATATCGTCGGACAGCAGCATGACGTGCGGGTGGCGCAGCAGCACGGCACCCAATTCTTTCAACTCAGCCGCATCATAAGCGGCGCCGGTCGGGTTGGACGGTGAATTCAGGATCAACCAGCGCGTCTTCGGCGTGATGGCTGCCTCCAGTTGCTCTGGCGTGATTTTATAATTTTGCGCCGCAGTCGCCATAACGATCACGGGCGTTCCGCCGGCGAATTGAACAATATCGGGATAGCTCACCCAATAAGGTGCGGGGATGATGACTTCATCGCCCGCATCAATCGTTGCGACCAGGGCGTTAAACAATGTGTGCTTCCCGCCTGAGTTTACCGTGATCTGCTTTGGCGTATATTCAATGCCATTGTCGCGCTTGAATTTTGCAATGATCGCCTGCTTGAGCGGGGCGATACCGTCCACCGCAGTATATTTAGTCATGCCGTCACGAATGGCCTGAATGGCGGCATCTTTGACGAATTCTGGCGTGTCAAAATCGGGCTCACCCGCCGACAGTCCAATGACATCAATGCCCTGTGATTTAAGATCAATCACACGTCCCGACATGGCCAGCGTCGCTGAAGGGGCAATCCGGCCGAGCGCGGCCGACAGACGGTCAATCATCATCAAAACTTTCGGGCAAAATTGAACAGAAGTTGCGCGCTTGCCCCTAAAGCCTCGCTAAAAGTTACGCAACCCTATGCGCTCTTATTAATCCACGTGCGCTGTTCCCGACAAAAAAACCACCCGCCAAATCGGTGGTGGTCAGGTCCGCCTCTTGGGCTTCGCCAGCGTCAATAAGCGCGCGGCGAAGCACAGATGGCAGAAGCCCGGTCTCAAGCCGTGGCGTCAGCAGAACACCGTCCCGTTCAACAAACAAGGCCGTGATGCTACCTTCTGTTAAACGGCCATCGGCACCGACGAAGATAACTTCGTCACAATCCGTCCGCGCTTTTCGCGCGTTGTCGTAAAAAGCCCGATCGCTCATCTTGTGCCGAAGCCGGAAATCTTGGGCGGCGACAGGAAGCGGGACAACGGCAACGCGCCAGTCGGCAACATCCTGCAGCGGGCTGATCTCAATCGCGACGGCACCATGCCGGGAAACCATCAGCCGGATTTTCGAAAGCTGATCGAGATGGAAAATGCTGGCGTGTAGGCGGTTGCGCAATGCGTGCCGGTCAAATTCAAATCCGAACAACTGCGCGCTGGTCTTCATGCGCTCCAGATGCAACTCCAGCCGAAGGATACCGGTCATCGGTTCAAAACGCATGGTTTCGATCAGGTCAAATCCGGTATCGTCCACCTTGGCAAAATCCCCCTTAGCCAAACATTCTGCCCATTCATCTGCTTCGTGGGAATCGGCGACAACGCCTGATCCTAGCCCAAGTGAAAGCGTCTTTGTGGTATCGCACAAGGTAAAAGTACGAATGGCAACGTTGAAGGCGGCATCGCCATTGGCATCAATACGCCCGATGGAGCCACAATATATTCCGCGTGGCGCGGTTTCCACGTCTTCAACGACCTGCATTGCGCGAATTTTCGGCGCGCCCGTAATCGATCCACATGGAAATAATGCCGTTATGACGTCAACCGCATCCACACCCTCATTCAGCACACCCGTAACGGTCGAGGTCATCTGATGAACCGTGGGATAGCTTTCGACATGAAACAATTCCGGCACGGCGACACTGCCCGCGGCACACACACGGGACAGATCATTGCGGAGGAGATCGACGATCATCAAATTTTCAGCCCGTTGCTTCGGGTCGGTGCGCAAGCGCTCCGCGACATCGCTATCCCGTTGCGGGTCGGCTTGCCTTTGTGCCGTGCCTTTCATCGGTTTTGTCGTCACGCGCTGGTCCTTGAGCGCGAAAAACAGCTCGGGTGAAAAGGACAGATAATGCGCGTCCCCTGTATAGATGACACCGCCATAGCCCGCCTTCGCGCGGCCGCGCAGCGCCGCATATAAGGCCAGCGGATCGCCCGCATAATCGGCCGAAAGCGGAAAGGTCAGATTGGCCTGATAAATGTCCCCGGCGTGGATAAAATCCTGCACCGCCGCAAAGGCATCGCCATATTCTGCACGCGAAATCGCGGGGCGCAATTCCGACACCCATGCCCCCGCCGGATCGGGCAGATATGACGGCACGACGTCAGCCGAGATTGTGCTGTAGCTGGGAAACAAGCCGAACCACGCCAGTGGTCCGCTGCGTTCTTGCCCAAGATTTGGCAGGAAATGCTGCCCACATTCATAGCCCAAAAACCCCGCGGCATGAAGCCCGCCGCGCTGCGCGTCACGCAGGGCATCAAGCACAGCGTCGACTTCATCAAAGCTGTTGGCGGTCCATATTTCAACCGGGTCGGTATATAGCCGTGCCGGCGACGCACCGTGCATGCGGGCATCGTCGAGCAGCACATAAGGGCGATCTGTCGGGATCTTCATATGCGCAGCAGAATCGGCAATGCCCAAGGCTTTAGCCGTTTAACCGTTCCGCATGCCAAGCGAGATGTTCGGCCATGAAGGTCGAGATGAAATAATAGCTGTGATCATAGCCCGGCTGCATGCGAATTTCGGCACGCTGACCAACCGCGGCACATTGTTCGACGAGCAGG
>NZ_JBIICH010000017.1:0-24520 GCF_044239005.1 Sphingorhabdus sp.
TCGCGTCCATCGCCGAAACGCTGTTGCGCGCCGCGACCAATTGGCCCTTTTCAATCACCAGCCGGTTTGCGCCGGTGACCAAAACATCGCCGTCACCCATCAGCGTCGTCAGCCGCGCCCGCGCGCCGAACGCGCTTTCGTCTGGCTGGCCCTGATAATAACGATAGGGATAGCCCTCTTCCAAATAATCGGGAATTGCGGCCTCTGGCCATAAAATCAGCCGCGCGCCTTGATCGGGCATCGGGCGGCTGTTCATCGCCAGCTTGGCAAAGTTGATCGCGTCATAGCCCGGCGCATATTTGTCGGCTTGGCTGATATTGGGTTGCGCGATGGTCAGTGCGACGGGCGTCCTATCTGGTGCGCTTTGATCGAAGGAGCTTCGCCCAGTGATAGCGACTGCTGCGAGCGCAAATAATATTAAACCGCCAAGAAAATAGTCGGTCCGCCCGCCATCGCCGCGTTCAACGCCAGATACCGAAGTCCACAAAGTCACGAACTTTAGGATCATTCCAACAACAAGAAGCATGAACCCCGAAAGGCCATAGGTTCCCAAGGCGGTCGCAGGCTGCGAAAGATATGGAATGGACAGGGTAACCACGCTGAGCGGGTTCCAGACATAGCCAGTGAACACCCAGCTGCGCAGCCATTCGGTGATGATCCACAAGCCCGCAAAGGCCAGGATGAGGTGGAGGGTGGCTGTGGGCCTTGGCTTCTCGTCATCTCCGCCGGAATCACGAAGGGCGTTCGTCGTGCGGTGATTGATCCAATGGGCGCCAGCCGCGGCCAAGGCGGGATACACCGCCAAATATAGCGCCAGCCCGAATACCGCGACGTAACCAAGCCAGATCGGCATCGCCGCCTGAAAAGTGAAGGCGACGGCAATCCATTGATTGCCAAAGGTGAAATGCCCGACCCCGAAAAGCCAGCCGAGCATGAACGCGCCTTTGGTACTCGTCGATCGGCTTATCAGCTGGATGAGCAGCGCGAAACAGATCAGCGTTAACGGCCACAGCCCCCATGGTTCAAAACCATAAGCGGACGCAGCACCCGCCACGAGCGCCGTCCAGCGGGGAAACTTTCCGAGCAAAGCCGATAATTTCTGCATGGCGCGCTTTTGCCCACCATATATGACAATTGCAATCGCGCAAAAATGGTCGTTGCTTGCGGTTCAGGCTTTCGCTGCTAATTCATCGGCATGATTATTTTTGTGTATGCGCTCGCGCTTTCGGCGCCATCCGCCCTGACGGAAACGCATCAGTCGGATATCGCCTGTGTTGCGACCCTTGCGACCTTGGCGGAGCGACAGCGGCTTGGCACCGCACCGTCCGATACACCCAATGTCGGGCAATCGGGAAAACGGTGGGCCGGCATCGTCGGCAGCCGCATCACCGAACAAAGCGGCCAACCCCGTGAGTTGATTGCTGTTGCCATGGCCGAAGCGGCGAAAGCCGAATTTCAGCGCCCAAGCGATCCGGCAACAATCCACAAATGCGCGATGCAAATGTCGCAGGAACTCGCTACGGCCGATATTTCCGATCAACCCCTTCTAAAACCGGTGACATCAAAATGAGCTTACGCCCCTTCCACTTGGCCTTTCCCGTCCGTGATCTATCCGAAGCGCGGCGCTTTTACGGCGACATTATGGGGTGCCCCGAAGGGCGCGCATCCGATCATTGGGTCGACTTCGATTTTTTCGGACATCAGATCGTTGCGCATCTCGATGCCAATGCGCGATCCGTGTCGACGCATAATCCGGTGGATGGCCATGACGTTCCCGTGCCGCATTTTGGTGTAGTGCTAACGATGGAGCAATGGGAATTGCTGGCCGCACGCGTCGCGGCCGCTGGCGTCAGCTTTGGTATTGAACCCCATGTCCGCTTTAAAGGCGAAATTGGCGAACAGGCGACGATGTTCTTCTGCGACCCGAGCGGCAATGCGCTGGAATTCAAGGCATTCGCCGACGACGCAAATCTGTTCGCGCGTTAACGGACCTTATTCGTCATTTTCCGGCGAAGCTGATTCACGCGTCTCGCTGTTTTCATTTTCAAACGTCATTGACGGTTCGCCAGTGATGGCCGGAATGTCTTCGATTTCTGGAGCGGCAACGGGCATTTCGTCGCTTGGGTTGGGCACATTTTCAGTAGGCTGCCGCTTTGGTGCTTCCGGAGCGCTATCTTCGGTCGCCCCAGCCGGCGCGGCAGTCGTGCTTTGGTCAGCGTCGAGATAAGAGCGCGTGGCCATAGCGGCCATGACAATGATGGTGACGACCGCGATGAAGGTGACGATTTTGCGTGAACTGCTGTCCATGTCTGCTTTCCGATATTGTAAATAACGCCCGTGTGGCGGTGCTAACGTGATTGGATGGTTTTGACGTTCGAGCAGGCATCACTCTTGCTCGCCCCATTGCCAGCCAGCATCGTGAACGCAAAAAATCCGCCGACGACCGCCACCAGAAATGCGGCGGTGACCCACGCCAGATATTTGTCGATAAATGCCTTGATCGGGCGTCCGAATTTCCAGAACAAAAATCCGACCAGCATGAACTGGAATGCCCGGCTCAACACGCTGGCCCAGATGAAGGTGAACAGATCCATTTTGATGAACCCTGCGGTCAAGGTCAGCAGCTTGAACGGAATGGGGGTCGCGCCCTTGATTAAAATAATCTCCGCGCCAAATTCGCGCAGATAGCATGCGGCGGTAGGAAAGCTGTCCCATAGCCCAAGCGCCTTTAACAGCGCCGTGCCTATGGTTTCATACGCAAAATAGCCAATGGCATAGCCAAAGAGCCCGCCCATGACGGAGGCCAAAGTACAAATCGCCCCATAGCGCAACGCCTTGTCCGGGCGCGCCAAACACATCAACCCAAGCAGGGGATGCGGCGGTATGGGGAAGAATGAGCTTTCGATGAAGGAAAACAGGAACAACCAGCGTTCGGCATGGGCGTGCCCAGCCTTTTCCATCATCCAATCATATAGGCGTTTCAACATTGTCTGCGGGGTTAAGCCACGAACCGCAGCAAGTGCAAGCTTTAACCTGCAGGCATATTCCGTTCGATACCCGCGTCCGATCCCCGCGTGGCTTCGCTGGCGGGCGCGAACATGAAATATCCGGCGACGACCATCATCAGCACGATCAGGACTTTTAACAGGTCATGCATATCCTGCGCGCGCAATCGCCGTTTCGACCGTCTGCGTGGTGGCAATGGTTTTCCAGATATGTCGAGAATATTGGCCATCGAATACTCCTTGGCCAGCAAAACCCCAGCGCGCCGCATATGTTCCGCAATCGGCCGATTATGTTTTCCTTGGCCACTTATGCAGCAACAACACTTGCTTTCTGTCGCGCGAATGCACAGCGGGTGGGAATGGAATTGGAAAACTTCGATACAGACGCGTTCTTGCGCGATTATTGGCAGAAAAAGCCGCTGCTTATCCGCAATCCGTGGCGCAATTGGCAAAACCCGCTTGAGCCCGATGAGCTTGCCGGTCTCGCCTGCGAAGAAGAAGTGGAGTCGCGCCTGATTTGCCAGACCGCCAAGGGATGGGAGATGGAGCAGGGGCCGCAGCATGAGGATCGCTTGGGCCGCCTTGGTGAATCGCATTGGACGTTGCTGGTGCAGGCGGTCGATCACCATGTGCCGATGGTGGCGGACCTCATCGCGCCGTTCCGGTTCATCCCCAACTGGCGGATTGACGATGTCATGGTCAGCCTTGCCGCGGACCAAGGCGGGGTCGGCCCGCATTTCGACCAATATGATGTTTTCCTGATTCAGGGCCACGGTCGCCGCCGTTGGCAGATTGGCCCGCATTGCGACGCCGATAGCCCGCTGGTGCCGCATGAAGACCTTAAGCTGCTCGCAGAATTTGAAGCGACCGAAGAATGGGTGCTTGAACCCGGCGATATCCTGTATGTCCCGCCGGGCATCGCACATAATGGCGTTGCGGTGGGTTCGGACTGCATGACCTATTCGGTTGGTTTTCGTGCGCCGTCGCGCGCCGACCTGCTGGGGCACTTTGTCGATGATATGCTTGAGCAGATTCCCGAGGATGATTTGTACCGCGATCCGGATTTGGCAGGGCAGGCTAACCCGGGTGAGATTATGCCCGACGCCTTGGCGCGCTTGCACCGGATGACGCTGGACTCGCTTGCCGATCCGCGGGCCTTTGCCCGCTGGTTCGGCATGTTCAACAGCACGCCCAAATATGCCGAAATGGACTGGCAACCGGAAACCCCCATTGCAGCGGACGACGTACGACAATTTGTTGCCGATCAGGCACTGCTGTCGCGCAATCCGGCAAGCCGGTTGGCATTTGTGGGCGATGGCGCAAATGCCGTGATGTTCTTTGCCGATGGCGCATGCTTTGACTGCGGTGCGGAGACCGCGGATCTGGCGCGGCAGCTGTGCGCGCAAGATGCTCTGGTCCTCGACGCTGCTCTTGCGTCAGTGGACGCCGCAATCGACCTGCTGACGCAGCTGTGCAACATGGGGTGCATCGCGTTCGAAGGCGAAGATTGATTTGCGCACGCGGCTGAGCATTTGCCGAAGAAAGGTGGGTTACGCGGCGGAGGCCGATGCCATTGCCGCCATGACGGCGGCGACAATCACGCTGCGCCATTATCGCTGCGACCGATGTGGCCAATATCATCTGACGAGCCGGACCAAGGGCAAGCGCGTGCCGCGACCGGCGGACTAGGTCCCGAGCCTAGGCGGCTGCGTCAGACCTCACGCCAGCTGCCGGGGGCAAGATCATCCAGCGTCCAATCGCCAACGCCGTGGCGCACCAGCCGCAATGTCGGGTGGCCAACCGCGGCGGTCATGCGGCGCACTTGCCGGTTGCGGCCTTCGCGGATGATAAGCTGTATCCAGCTGTCGGGTACCGTCTGGCGGACGCGGATGGGCGGATCGCGCGGCCAAAGCTGCGGGTCGGCAATGCGCTCTGCCTCGGCCGGCAAGGTCACCCCGTCCTTCAACTGCACACCGCGCCGCAATTGGCCGAGCGCATCATCGGAAACCGTGCCCTCAACCTGAACGCGGTAGATTTTGGGCAGCTTGTACCGCGGATCGGAAATGCGCGCCTGCAACCGGCCGTCGTCGGTCAGGATCATCAGCCCTTCGCTGTCCATATCCAACCGGCCAGCGGGATAGACCCCGGGCACGTCGATAAAGTTGGACAAGGTCGGACGCGGCGAACCGGCGGTGCCCTTGTCGGTAAATTGCGGCAAGACGCCAAAAGGTTTGTTGAACAGAATGACGCGCGACATTCCCAACCCATAGCGAAGCCGCCGGAAAAGGGGAAATCATCTTCTCGGCGCGTAAAATTATAACCAAATAGGTAAATATATCTTGACATCGTAACGTTATTTGGTTAGTGTTGGACATAGTCGAAAATTGCGATTCGCGGCGAGTAGCAGCTTTGCAGCGAGAAACACTTGCAGCGTTATTCTGCAGAATTCGATTTTTGCTGCGGCAATCGCGCTGCCACCGGCTTTGAGCACGTGCTGTGGTCGGTTGAAGAGGTGAAGCGCATCAGCGGCAAACCGCTCACCTATCGCCAATAGATTGTCATCGTTGACAGCAAGCAATTTGATAGAAAACGATCTCGGAAAATCCGCCCATGTTGGAGATGAAAATTTCATGGTAAATTTCCTGCAAAAAGTAGGCGGAAAAATAGGACGAATTTAACATGAAAAAACTGTGGAAAAATTGACTGAAAAATTGATTGCAGAATCAATCAATCAAAAATCGACAGGATTGATGGGTTTTTTTATTGAAGGTGTTTAAGAGGGTATATGGAAATGGCAGATATTCCCGCGAAGGTTTCTATCATTCCGTTTTGTGCCCCTGACTGGATTCGAACCAGCAACCTTCAGTTTAGCAGACCGTTGCTCTATCCAATTGAGCTACAGGGGCCACAGAACAAAACGCCGGAAGCTCTAACCAGCTTCCGGCGTTTTTCAGATGATAACCCTTAGTTGCGGGTCAAAAGGGCTCGGTTGTTGCTGCGGCGCAAATCTCTTTTCGTAATAACGCTCGCCAACATATTGCAACGCCCCATCTGCCTTAAGCCTAGACAGAACAGAACCTACGGTGTCCGGAGCGACCGTTGGAATGGTAATTTTTACGGCCTCATCAACTTCTTTCGTTGTCGCGCCTCTGCCTGCAACTTCGCGCATGTAGTCAAGCACAAGTGGCTTAACCGCCGGAGAACGTTTTCGGACTGTCCGCTCGACGAGGGCAGGTTCTCCCGAGAGCTCTCGGAGAAGCTCCACCAGAGTTTCTTCCTTGACCTGTAAGCGTTCGATCTGACTACGAACAGCTTCCAACTGCTGTTTGATCACGCTCATTTCATGTTTTCCTCTAGCCATGTTACACTCCTTGGAAATGACTGACTTGGTGCCCGCAGTGGGAGTTGAACCCACACTTCCCGCGAAGGATTTCAGTTTTAAAGACCGCTGCGTCTACCATTCCGCCATGCGGGCACGGCATCTTGATAGCAGAACGCTATCTGGCTATCAATTAGCCGATAACAAAGTGGGGCAAATGGAGTTAAAATTCAGATGAACGGATCAAAACCGGAACAAACGTTGGTAGGCAGGTTAAAAGAAGCCGCCCGCGATCTTGATTGCGACACTGGTGAAAAGCGGTGGTAAAGAAGGTTGTGAAACACAAACCGGCGGATAAGCCAGAGTGACGCGTCGCGACTGGACAAAGGTTAATATCCGGATGCCGGATCCCGGTGCCGTCGTTGAGGTATATGACAACGGAGGTATATGGAGTGGTAATGATGACCATTCGTTCGTGCCCCGCAGCCATCTGCTAAAAAAACGAGCAGCCAAGTTAAGGATGAAGCGGCGTAAGAGGCCCTCAAAGGTGCCAGTGATTGTTAGGTTGCCGCTAGCAATGCGGATACCCGCCACCAAAATTAACCTAATCAGATCGGTTATGGCTGATTTAGGCAGACCAATTTCGAACCGAATTAGCTCACTTAATAGAGCGCTAAGTCGCCTGATCAAAGATGGCGTGATATATGAAACGGGCGATTTCAATAAAAACCATCCAATGATTCATGAATGGTTCGAACGGGTCCAAAAAAGCAAAGGCCGAAGCAAATAGCTGTCAAATTATAACCAAATAGGTAAATATATATTGACATCGTAACGTTATTTGGTTAGTTTTGGGCATAGTCGAAAATTGCGATTCGCGGCGCTGCGGCGTTTTTGCGAAAATATCACGGGCTGAAGAGCGATCTTCGGCCCTTTTTCTTTGGGATTAGGAGGTTGGCGATGACGAAAGATAAAATCAGCGTGCCCGACACCCGTTTGAATGCGCGCACCCGGCGTCTTTTCCTCAACCATCTGGCCGAAACCGCAAATGTTGCGGCGTCGGCTAGGGCGGCGGGTGTTGCCAGCAGCAATGTCTATGCCGAACGGCGGCGGTCGGCGGGCTTTCGCGATGATTGGGCGCGCGCGCTTGGCGAAGGCTATGCGCGGCTGGAGACGGATTTGTTGGCCGAAGCCTTGTTGGCGGCCAATGGCAAAACGGCGGAAGCCACGTTGAAAGCGCGGGCGCAAAAGCATCGGTTGGCGATTGCGTTATTGAGCGCACATCGCGCCGCGGTGAAGGGCGCGCCGAGTGCGGCCACGCCTGCGCCTGCGTCAGCGGATTTGCCGACGTTAAAGGCGCAATTGATATTGAAGTTAACCCAGATGCGCGAACGTGCGGAGCGGGCGAATGACGCAGCTTAATGCCCAGGCGCTGATGGCCATGCCCTATGAACAGATGGTTGCCTGCATCAAAAGTTGGAACCGCCACAAAATGGAGGAATCGCGCAGTTGGCGTTTCTGGCGACGTAATGACCAATTCGAACCGCAGGGTGACTGGCGCACATGGCTGGTGATGGCGGGGCGCGGCTATGGCAAAACCCGCATGGGTGCCGAATGGGTCAGCGCGCTTGCCGCCCAATATCCCGGCGCGCGCTTTGCGCTGGTCGGCGCGACGTTGAATGAGGCGCGGCAGGTGATGGTGGAGGGTGAAAGCGGCCTATTGGCGCTGCCCTTTGCCGAGCGCCCCGAATGGGAACCAAGCCTGCGCCGTTTGACATGGCGCAATGGGGCGACCGCCACCTTGTTTTCGGCAGCAGAGCCCGAAAGCCTGCGCGGGCCGCAGCATGATTTTGCGTGGGCCGATGAAATTGCGAAATGGCCCAACGGGATCAAGGCGTGGGACAATCTGATGCTTGGGTTGCGGCTTGGGCAACATCCCCGGATCATGGCGACCACGACGCCGCGTCCTGTGCCGTTGCTTCGGCGGCTGGTGCTGGAAAAGGGCGTTGCCATAACGCGCGGCCGGACGGCGGATAATGATATGCACCTGCCGCCAGAATATCTGGCGTCCGTGCGCGCGGCTTATGCCGGCACGCGCTGGGGCAGGCAGGAACTGGATGGTGAGCTGATCGAAGATGCGGCGGGGGCATTATGGTCCCGCGACCTGATTGAACGGCAACGTGTGTCTTATGCGCCTGATTTGAAACGTATCGTCATCGGGGTTGATCCGCCCGTGTCGGAAAATGGCGATGCCTGCGGCATTGTCGCGGTTGGCATTGGCGAAGACAAGAAAGCCTATGTGCTTGCGGACCATAGCATAGCGGGCGCATCGCCCGAACGCTGGGCCCGCGCCGTGGCCGCCGCCGTCGACCTGTGGCAGGCGGACCGCGTGGTCGCCGAAGACAATCAGGGCGGCAATATGGTGGAAACCGTCTTACGCGCGGCCGACCTTGCGATGCCGATCAAGCGGGTGCACGCCAGCCAACGCAAGTCAGTGCGTGCCGAACCCATCGCCGCATTATACGAAGCGCGCCGCGTGTTTCACACAACTGCCTTTCCCGAAATGGAAGACCAGATGTGCGGGCTGGTTTCGGGCGGCGGATATGAAGGCCCCGGCCGATCCCCCGACCGCGCCGACGCGCTGGTGTGGGCTTTGACCGAACTGATGCTCGGCAAAGCCGAAAGAACGCCGCGGGTTCGGCTGCTGTAATTTAAAGGACTGAAACACATGAATATCTTCGGTTGGAAATCAACCGGGCGTGGCTTGCTGCGTCCGGCAAAAACGCGTGTGCAGCAGGATCGTCTATCGGGCATCCGCGCCTATGGCGTGCCAAGCCTTGGCGATTGGCCGCGAAATTATGAGGCGCAGATGCGCGAGGGCTATCTTTCAAATGCCATCGCCCAGCGTGCGGTTCGCTTAATTGCCGAAGGGCTGGCGTCCGCGCCGCTGACATCGACCGATGCGCAAGCATTGCGGCTGGTGCAGGCAACGTCGGCCGGGCAGGCGTTGATTGAAACAGTGGCGACGCATTTGTTGCTGCATGGCAATGCCTATATTGAAATATTGTCGGGCATGGACGGGCGGCCAGCCGAATTGTTCGCGCTGCGCCCCGAACGGATGACGGTTGAGGCCGATGTGCGCGGCTGGCCCGTGGCCTATGTCTATAAGGCCGGCGATGTTGCGAGCCGATTGCCCGCGGACAGCGTCATCCACATCCGGTCCATTCACCCGCTCGATGACCATTATGGCCTTGGCTGCCTGGGCGCAGCATCGGGCGCGGTGGCGACGCACAATGCGGCGACGCGCTGGAACAAGGCGTTGCTGGATAATGCGGCGCGGCCATCGGGCGCTTTGGTCTATGAAATGGGCGAAAGCGGCACATTAAGCGGCGAACAATATACGCGGTTGAAAGAAGAACTCGCCGCCAGCTTTCAAGGCGCAGGCAATGCCGGACGGCCCATGTTGCTGGAGGGCGGCTTGAAATGGCAGGCGATGGCGCTGACGCCCGCAGAAATGGATTTTGCCGGATTGAAGGAGGCGGCTGCGCGCGAAATTTCGCTCGCCTTCGGCGTCCCGCCCGTGCTGCTTGGGCTGCCCGGGGATGCGACCTACGCCAATTACCGCGAAGCCAACCGCGCGCTGTGGAACCAGAGCATCATTCCCTTGGCGCGCAAAATGCTCGCCGCAATTGGCGAAGGCCTTGCCCCCTATTTTGCCGGTCTTCAGCTGGACATTGATCTTGATGCCATCCCGGCATTGGCCGAGGATCGCGAGCGATTATGGGCGCAAGTCGGCGCGGCGGACTTTTTGACCGCCGAGGAGAAAAGGACCGCGGTGGGGCTCGCTCCCCTGCAGTCAGAGGCACCTTAGCCCGCTTAAGCCACCGCTTTCAAAATGGAGTGAACATGGTCGAAAATAACCTTCAAGGTCTGCTGGAGCAGGCCTCCGAAACTGGTGCCCGGCGTGCGCTTGCCCGTTTGGGTTTGGATGATGCCAGCGCCGCAAAGGATATGAGTGAGCTGCGTGAGCTTTTGTCCGCCTGGCGCGATGCCAAGCGGTCGGCGCGCAAGGCGGCGATTGGCTGGGTCGTGCGCATGGTGCTGGCGCTGTTGCTCATCGGGCTGGCTGTAAAGCTTGGCCTGTTGGGGCTGGTTAGCCAGTGAGGCTGGCTGGCTATGCCGCCATCTTTGATGCACCCGACAAGGGCGGCGATATTGTGCGCAAGGGTGCCTTTGCCCGTGCGGCCAAAGCGGGCGTTCCATTGCTGTGGCAGCATGATCGCAACCGGCGCATTGGCTATGTCGAAAGCCTGAGCGAGGACGCGCGCGGATTGCGCGTCATTGCCCGGTTGGACGACGAAGAAACGCCGGTGCAGGCCGGCACGGGCCTGTCCTTTGGCTATCGCGTCCGGGCCATGAAAAAACAGGATTACCGGGAGCTGACGGACCTTGATCTCATTGAGGTCAGCGTCGTCACGCATCCCATGCAACCGCTCGCCCGCGTGTTGGCCGTCGAGGCCGCAGCGGCGGGCACAACATCCATCACCCAAGGAGAATGATATGGATTATGAAACCAAAGCTGACGCGCTTGACGCGGTTTTTGAAGGGGCGGTGGCTGCCGCCGCTGTGACCCGGCCCGTTTTGTCGGGGGCGACTGCGGCCGACCCGGCAAAATCGGCCTTTGTTGACGGCTATTTGCGCCTCGGCTCCGAAGTGGAGCTGAAAAGCTTTTCGGGCGTCGTTGCCGCCGATGGCGGATTTGCCGTCCCGCGCGAAATTGATGAAATCATCGATTCAACGTTGAAGGGGATCTCGCCTATCCGTGCGATTGCCAATGTCGTCCGCGTCGGATCGTCTGGTTATCGCAAGCTTGTGACGCAAAATGGTGTGACGTCGGGCTGGGCTTCGGAAACCGCAACACGCCCCGAAACCGCGACGCCGACATTCAACGAAATCGTCCCAAGCTTTGGCGAGCTTTATGCCAATCCAGCCGCGACGCAGGCGATGCTTGATGACGCGGCGTTTGATGTGGAAAGCTGGCTCGCAGGCGAAATCGCAACCGAATTTGCAAAGGCAGAAGGCGCGGCATTTGTGAATGGCAATGGCAGCAATAAGCCCAAGGGCTTTTTGACCGCGCCAACCGCGGTGACTGGCGATGCCACGCGTCCATTTGGCACGCTTCAACATATTGCATCGGGTGTAGCGGGCGCCTTTGCCACTTCAAACCCGCAGGATAAGCTGGTCGAATTGGTCCACGCCTTGCGCGCGCCTTATCGTCAGGGTGCAACATGGGTCATGAATGCATCTACGCTTTCGGCGATCCGCAGGTTTAAGACCACCGATGGTGCGTTCATTTGGCAGGCGGGCCTAAGCGCGGGGCAGCCCGATACCCTGTTGGGATATCCCGTGGTCGAAGCCGAAGATATGCCCGATATCGCGGCCAACAGCCTGTCGATTGCCTTTGGCAATTTCAAGGCGGGCTATCTGATTGCCGAGCGCACCGAAACCAACATCCTGCGCGATCCATATTCGAACAAGCCTTATGTCCATTTCTACGCAACCAAGCGTCTGGGCGGCGCGCTGATCAATTCGGAAGCGATCAAAGTGATGAGGTTCGCCATTTCCTGATTGCGCGAAAATCTCCCCGCCTATGGGTGGGGAGATCCCTTCGGAGAACGACATGACCATATTTGTTTTTCAACGCGGCGAAACCATTTCGCTCGCGCTTGATGCTGTGACGGGTGACCCCCTTTCCGTCACGGCGATCAGCGCGGCGATGAAGGCAGTGGCCCCTGGCCGGACAAGCGTGAGCGCCGCCGCGCCTGTGGCTGCTGCCTTTAACATTATACCGCGGACAGCATCGGGTGACGTGCCGCCCGGATGGAACCTGACGGTGGGGGCAGCGCAAAGCGCGCTGTTGCCGGCGGGACATTATCTGGCGGATGCGCGGATTGCGGTCGGCGGCGGGGTTATCATCACCGAAAGCATCAGCATCACGTTGCGCGAAAGCGTCACAGCATGACGATGCTTTTGCAATGGCGACAGCCGCCGCCAACCATATTGGCGCGCTGGCGCGGGCCGGATGGCACGCTTGCACCGACCGTATCGGCGTCATCCATCGGGTCGGTTCCCACCATCATCGGGCCGCCGGGACCAACTGGGCCAACCGGCCCTGTGGCCGATATCATCGACGGCGGCACATTTAATTAAGGATCATATATGCCAAGAATTCAAATAAAGCGTGGCTTGAAAGCCAATTTGCCGACAGCATCGATGTTGGCGGGTGAGGCGCATTTTACGACTGATCGAGGCACATTGCACATCGCCACGGGTGCGACGGCGCGGCTGCCCGTGGTTCCGGCGATTGACGACCTTGCGACCGTCGCATCAGTCGATGGCGCAGCGGATTTCCTCATCTTGCATGACGCATCTGCAGTAGGCCAGAAAGAAGCGAAGATTACGGTCAACGCGTTCAAAGCGGCGTTGAACATCCCTGCGTCAGACCTTGATGAAAAAGCGGCGGTGGTCGCAGGTGGCACATCTGGTTATATTTGGGGAACAAATGGAACCGATGGAGTTATAAGATTGAATAACTCCATGGTGTGGACCAAAGATGCGGCCAACGCCTTTGTCACGCTGGCGGTGGGCGACGTGGACTGTGGAACATTCTGATGCCCAGCCTTTCCCATAAACGGGGAACGCGGGCGCAAATCACTGCCGCAGCTGCTGCCAACGCGTTGCGCGTGGGTGAAGTCTATCTGATCACCGACGAGGCGCGGCTGACCGTCGGAACAAGCGCAAGCACGCATCAACCCGCCGCGAAGCAGGGTGAAGGCGGTGGCGATCCATGGACGTGGATCAAGCTTGCGGCCGACGTTGCCAATAATACTGTCACATCTGCCGCTGCGACGGGTCTGTCTTTTGCCGCTGCGGCCAACACCATGTACCTTGTTGAACTTATCGGGGCCTTTCAGTCGGCGATAGCGACAACAGGCATTGCGGTTGCCCTCGATATCCCGTCCGGGACCGTGGCTGGCATGGCGGTTCATCCGTCAAATGCAACAATGCTTACCGGTACCGAACAAATTGCAGACGGCACAACGACAGGGGCCACAACGGGTGTGCGCGCTGGCGCCACAAATATCCCGATCAGGGCCAATTTCATTGTGTCGGTGGGTGCGACGGCAGGGCAAGTTCAATTGCTGTTCCGGTCCGAAATCGCGGGTTCAGCAGTCACATTAAAGGCCGGACTTACGGCCATGGGCTGCCGGATTATCTAAAAAGGAAATTGATATGCTGAGCATGGAACCGCTCGGCCTCGACAGCGTAATGCTGGACGAGGTGCGAGCCTATTTGCGTGTCGATGCGGACATGGACGACAGTGCGTTGGCGGCGGCGATCCTCGCGGCGATTGGTCACGCGGAACAGTTTACCCGCCAGGCCCTTTTGCGCCGCGCGGGAACCGAAATTGTCACCGCGGGCAGCGGATGGCAGGTTTTGCAGACGCTGCCTGTCCATGCGATCACCAATGTGACGGGCATTCCAGCCGACGGGGCAAGTTTTGCGCTTGCCAGCTCGGCTTGGGAGCTGAAACTCTCATCACAGGGCGAAGCTTATTTCCGCGTGCTTCAACCCGGAAGTGCCGGGCGTGTGGAGATATCTATGATCGCCGGATTGGCGACCGATTGGGCAAGCTTGCCGGAGTCCCTTCGGCTTGGCCTGCTGCGGCTCGCGGGTTATTTTTATAATAATCGCGACAGCGCCAGCGACGCTGGCCCGCCAGCGGCTGCGTTGGCGTTGCTGCAACCCTGGCGCCGGATACGCGTTGCATGAGCGGCGAATTTGCAGGCAATCTGCGTGAACGCGTGGATATCGAAACCCGTCTTGGCGACCGTGACAGTCTGGCGGGGGCATCGGGTAAATATCGCTATGACGGGCAGGCATGGGTTGCGGTGTCGCCCTTGATGCCCGGTGATGTAAGCCGTGCGGATGCTTTGTCGGCCTTGCCGCGCTGGCAAGTGACCATGCGCAAGCGTGAAGGCGTGGGCCTTTCCACGCGCTTGGCATGGCGCGGCAAATATCTCGCAGTGCGCGCGGTGTTGAGCGATCCCGTCACGCCAGCACAGATGCGCCTCACCTGTGAGGAGGTCCGGTGAATACCGACCGGATCACAGCAAAGGCCGCTGCATTGGCGGAACGCCGCGCAGACGACATTTCCGAACGACTGATGCGCGCGCCCCGCCCCGCCGGCGTCAATGTGGAGCGCAGCGGCGATGGCATCTGTCTTGTCGGCAAAAACCTGCGGCGACGCATGCTCGATGACCCCCAATTAAGGAATTTTGGACGATGAACAGCGCCATGCACACGCTTCAGGCGGCCGCCGTGGCTGCACTGACAGCGCACCCTGTTTTGGCGAATGCGCTGACGGGCGTTTATGACGGTCCGCCGCCGCGTGCTGCATTTCCTTATGTCGCCATCAACGACGGGATCGCCAGCGATTGGAGCACGAAGACCATTGCGGGCCGCGAAATCCGGCTGGCGTTGACGGTGTGGGATGATGGTGAGTCCACCACCCGCTTGTCGAATCTGATGTCGCATGTCGAGGACGCCGTTCTGGCCATACCCCGCGACCTTCCGGATTGGCGCATCGCGAGCCTTATGTTCCTGCGTTCGATGGTCGTGCGCGACCCGGCCGGGCCATGGGCCGGGCTGGTCGAGTACCGCGTGCGGTTGCTCGCGATCTGACGCCTGCGAACGGCGCATAATCATATATCTCCTCGCCGGTTGGCGGGGCATTTTCGAAAGGAAAAGGCTTATGCCTGCAGAAAAAGGAAGTGCCTTCCTGTTGAAGGTTGGCGACGGCACATCGACGCCTGTTTACGCAACGGTTGCGGGGCTACGCACCACGCAACTGTCAATCAATGGCGATCCGGTTGTCATCACCCATAAAGGCAGCGGCGCTTGGCGTGAACTGCTTTCGGGCGCGGGCGTGCGTTCGGTCTCGGTATCCGGCGCTGGCGTGTTTACCGGATCGACCGCAGAGACGCGGATCAAGAATAACGCACTGTCCGGCCTGCTCGACGATTATGAATTGAGCTTTGAAAGCGGTGACCGGTTGCGCGGCAAATTCCTTGTCGCGCGGCTGGACTATGCCGGCGATTTCAATGGCGAGCGATCCTATACGCTGGCGCTTGAAAGCAGTGGTCAGGTGACATCCTTATGAACCGGCCAGCCAATGCCCTGCGCGGTGAGGCGATGGTTGCCGTTGAAGGCGGGCATATATTGCTGCGGCCCACCTTTGCGGCTTTGGTGGCCTGTGAAGACGAACTTGGGCCGCTCTTCGCCTTGGTCGAACGTGCGGCTGCGGGGGGACTGAAGCTGTCGGAAATGGTCAGTCTGTTTTGGCATTGCCGAACCGACACCGATGCCGGCGTAACGCGCGCCGAGTTTAGCGAGCGCCTGACGCAAGAGGGTCTTGCGGCGATGACGCCAGCGCTCAAAATTCTGCTCGGGCAGATTTTAAGCGGACGATGACATTTGGTGCAACCGCATTGCGGTTAAGCGCGGTCTGCGCGCTGCAATTGGGCTGGCGTCCGGACGAATTCTGGAATGCGACCCCTGCGGAGCTGCTCGCCATTTTGCAGGGTGCCGACCGCCAAGACGCGGCCCCGCCCGACCCGAACGAGATTCAAAAACTGATGTCGCAGTTTCCAGATGGAGCGGCAGGAGACCAATGATGGACGAAGAAATCGACAGGCTGGTCGTATCGGTCCGTGCCGATACCCGCGCCTTTGCAAGCGACGTCGCGACGATGCGTGCTGAACTTGACGGCCCTTTTGCCGATGGGCTTGAACGCGCGGGCTCCGCATTGGAACGCGGCCTAACTGGTGCCATCCAGCGCGGGAAGTTCGGCTTTGAAGATTTGCGCCGGGTTGCACTGTCCGTGCTTTCGGAGATCGCTAGTTCCGCGATTAAAGCCGGGCTCAATAACATAAGCGGCGGTGCGTCTGGCGGGGGGGGTCTTCTTGCGTCATTGGGTACGTTTTTGGGTGCTGCACTTGGCGCACCGGGACGTGCGACGGGCGGTCCTGTGTCGCCAGGCAGGGCGTACCGCGTGGGTGAGCGGGGGCCAGAGCTGTTCGTCCCAACGACCAGCGGGCGTATTGAAACGGGTGGGGCTACGGGTGCGCCAACGCAACTGCGGCTTACCATCAACGTGTCGGATTCAGGCAAGGGCAGCGCGCCTGCGGCACTTGAGCGATCTTCGCGGCATGTGGCGCGCGCGGTCCGGCAAGCATTGGCGCGGAATTGAACCATGGCATATTGGCTTTGCGACCAGCGACGGCAGCAGAAATCTGTCCCTGTCATGCGCTTTGACCCGCGTTTCTGGACGGTCAATTTCCCGCGCCCGATGATGGCATCGGTGGTCACGACGGGACCGGAATCCCTGCGTGCGGACGCCATATTTTACCGCAGCGATGATTTGGCGGGCTTGATCTGGGACAGCGCCGATCATTGGGATCACCCCTTATTGGCCTATGAAACCAACCGCGATTATCGCCGGTTGACGATGAAATTCCGGTGGCGGTCGGCGGGTATCATGCCGCTTGATGCCGTCAACGGCCCAACGCTCACCATCAACGGTCGCGATGCGACGGGCGTGGCCAAAAGCTGGTACATCCGTCTTTGGAATTACGCCGTTGGCACGCCGGAAGATGCCGAAATCGTGCTGGACTTCAGCAACCTTCAGGGCGGGTTTCTTTTACCACAAGAGGCAGACCCCGTCTTTGCAGGCGACATTGACCAGATTTTCATATCGCTGATCCCGCCGGGATATACCGGCTTTCCGGGCAATTTGCCTGCGCCTGTTGAAGCGTGGGTGGAACTGACGGGGATTAGATGCGACGGGGCTGGCGTCATGCTGGACACCGGCGATGTCATGATACCCGAGCATGACCTGAAAATGGCAACCGGATATGACGATGCCTATAACCAGACCCCTGCGCGGCTGGTGCGCCAAATCCATGCCCTTGGTTACCGGCAAACGATCAACCATTATGTCGGGATGAGCCATTATTTCCGGCTCGAGCCATCAGGTAATGGACATTATGTCAGCTTGGCGGGTGGTGCGCTCAACGCGCCCTGCCGGGCGTGGCACCGAAATTTTGCGGCACAGGCAAAGTTGATGGGCTTCGATCTGATTTTCTCGCTCAGTTATGAATTGTTCGACTCGCATTGCTGGAATGATTGGAAACAACGGGCCGAAAATGGTGACCGCGCACTAACTGGATGGGTCCCGCCATCCACGTTGCTGTCGCCTGCGCATATTGGGGCGATGAACTATCTCAAGGCGGTGGCGCGGGCCTTTGTCTTCATCTTGAAAGAAGCCGGACTGCCGGTGAAGTTTCAGGTTGGTGAGCCATGGTGGTGGATCATGCCCGACGGCCGCATCTGCCTGTATGATGCGGCTGCGACTGCGGCATTCGGGACATTGTCGGTCAGCATATCGGACATAAAGGGTCCAAAGTCGGCTGCGCAAAAGGCCATGCTGGACCGGGCAGGTGCGATGCTCGCGGCGTCCACTGCGTCCATCTGCGCGGCTGCAACGGATGAGGCAGGATCGGCTGGCATAGAGACATTATTGTTGGTCTATCTGCCAACGGTTCTTGATCCGTCCGCCCCCGAAGCTTTGCGTGCCAATGTTCCATTGGCATGGTCCGCGCCCGCGTTCGATGTGCTTCAGCTGGAAGATTATGACTGGGTCACATCCGGCAACCACGGCGCCACGCGGCGGGCGGTTCCGCTGATGGCTCAGCGGCTTGGCTATCCCGTTGACGCGCAGCATTATTTTAGCGGCTTCGTTCTGCGCCCCGAAGACAAGGCGCAGTGGAGGGACATTGAGATCGCCGCGCGCGCAAGCCGGGCAAGGGGAACAGCGGATACCTTTATCTGGGCGCTGCCGCAGGTCGCCCGTGACGGATTTACCTATTTCGAAATTGGACAGGAGGATGCGGCTGTGCAGGAATTTGATTACGTGCTTTTCCCGCTGGACATTGGCCGCGAGGCGGAAGTGACGACGGAGTTCTCGACCAATATTGTCACCACCCTATCGGGGCATGAGCGCCGCAACAGCAGCTGGGAAAATGCGCGCCTCAGTTATGATGTTAGTCCGGGTGTTCGGTCCGAAAATGATCTTGGCATATTGCTTGCGTTCTTTCGGGCGCGGCACGGGCCAGCGGTCGGATTTCGCTTTACCGATCCGTTCGACAACAGTTCGCATGTGATGACCGGTGCGCCCGACAAGTTGGATCAAATCTTGGGGACAGGTGACGCCGTGCGCACGGCATTTCCGCTCATCAAAACCTATGGTTCCGACGGTCAAGTAAGGCGCATCACCCGGCCCGTGCCGAATTCTGTGACGGTTGCGGTGAACAACGTGGCGGCAACAGGCTGGTCGCTGAATGCTGGCGGAATAATCGAATTTCAAACTGCGCCTGTTATGGGTGCCATTATCACCGCGGGCTTCCGTTTTGATGTGCCTGTCCGCTTCGCATCGGACCGGCTGGATTTTGCGCGGGCAACCTTTGGCGCGGGCGATATGCCGACGATAGCATTGGTTGAAATCCGGGAAGCCACCTGATGGACGCGTGGATGGATGGGCCGCTTATCACGGTCGCTTATGGCTGGCGGCTGGAACGGACCGATGGCGTTACCGTGGGTTTTACCTCGCATGATGCCGACGTGCTGCATGATGGCATTTTGCTGAGATCCAGCCCCGGGATGCAGCCCACGGCGGTCGTGCAAAGCGTTGGGTTGGAGAATGACGGACTGGATGTCTCCGGCGCGCTGACGTCGGACTTGATCCGGCAGGATGATCTGATGGCCGGCCGATGGGACGGTGCATATTTGGAGATATTTCTTTTTGACTGGTCAGCGCCCGCACGTGGAAAGCGCGTGTTGGCGTCTGGCGAACTGGGTGCGGTTTCCTTTGCGGATGATGCATTTGCCGCCGAACTATTGGGCATCCAATCGCGTCTTGATAAAGCCGTGGCGTTCCAAACCGCGCCGTCGTGCCGCGCGCAATTTTGCGATGCAGCCTGCGGGCTAAGCCGCGAACGCTTTCGTCATTTGGCGACCATATCGCATGTCCAGGGCTATGTGATTTCGGTGAACGGCGGTGTGCCATTTACCCCTGGCCAATTGGCATATGGAAGCGTGCGTTGGCTGACGGGTCCAAATGCGGGGCTGGAATTCAGCGTCGTCGACAATGGCGCGGCGGCGATGGAACTGCAGACGATGCCACAGGCGCCGGTACATGCGGGCGACAAGATACAGGTGATCGAAGGTTGCGACAAGCTGATGACAACCTGCGCAACGCGGTTTGGCAACGGCATCAATTTCCGTGGAGAGCCCTATCTGCCGGGCAATGATTTACTGACGCGATATCCCGGTGCAAATTAGGATCGCGCCGGCCGTCACGGGCCAGCAAGGCAAGGTTGCGCAAACCGCGCTCGATTTAATTGGCGTTCCGTTTTTACTGCATGGGCGTTCGGCAGACGCAGGGCTCGATTGTGTTGGTTTGGCCGGACTGTGCCTTTCTGCTGTGGGCAAAGACGCTGCTGTGCCCACCGACTATCGGCTGCGTGGTCAACACATCGAGCGCGCCTGCGCATATTTTGATGCGCGGCATTTCTCGCGGGTTTCGGACGGTTCAGTGGTTGCTGGGGACATTGCCTTGCTGGAACCGGGCGTCCGGCAAATTCACCTTGCCGTTATGACGCCCAAGGGTGCGGTCCATGCACATTTGGGCTTAGGCCGCGTGGTCGCAACGCCCTTGCCGCTGCCGTGGCCAACAATCGCGCAATGGCGCCTTATCGGAGACTGACATGGCAACGCTTGTTTTAACGGCTGTTGGTTCTGCCATTGGCGGGCCGATCGGCGGCGCGATTGGCGCTGCGCTGGGACAACAAATCGACGGCGCATTATTCGCGCCTGCCGCGCGTGAAGGAAGCCGACTGAAGGAGTTGGCCGTCCAAACATCGAGCTACGGCACGCAAATTCCCGCTATATTTGGAGCGATGCGTGTTGCAGGAACGGTGATTTGGGCGACCGACCTGATCGAAGATCGCGCAAAAAGCGGCGGAGGTAAGGGGCGCGCTTCGACGGTCAACTATGCCTATCGGGTCAGCCTAGCGGTCGCGCTGTCAAGCCGGCCAGTAGCCCGATTGGGCAGAATATGGGCGGATGGCAATTTGGTCCGCGGGTCTGACGGCGCATTAAAAATCGACACCCAATTGCGTTTCTATTCGGGGCACAGTGATCAGCAGCCGGACCCGTTGCTGGCATCTGCTGAAGCTGTTGGCCAATGCCCCGCACATCGCGACATGGCCTATGTCGTGTTTGAAGATTTGCAGCTGGCGGATTTTGGCAACCGCATTCCATCGTTCACCTTTGAGGTTTTCGAACGCGACGGGCAATTGTCGCTATCGGCATTGTTTCATTCGCTGTCGGATGGCGACCTCTTGGCGGAAAGCACGCACTCCATCGTTGGTTTTGCCGCGGGCGGGGTGAATATGAGAGAGGCGATTGCGCCGATATTGGATGCCTTTCCAGTGGAGCTCATTACGCGGAACGGCAACCTTGTCGTCCGCGACGTTGGCGCGAACCCTGACCAACCAACGCAAATTGTCGTCGCTGTCGAAGAAGATCGGCGCAAGCTGGATCCGCTTAGTCACCGGATAGCACCCGCCGGGCAAATTCCCGGCACGGTCTCGCTGCGTTATTATGATCCGGATCGTGATTATCAGGCTGGCGTTCAACACAGCAACGGCAAATCTGGCGGACGTGGCGAGGCCCGGTTGGAGTTGCCTGCCGTCCTCAGTGCATCCTCGGCCAAGCGCTTGGTCGAGTTGAAAGCGGGTCATGCGCGCTACGCGCGGAGCACGCTCAGTGCAACGGTCGTAACCTCGGCTGAATTGCTGCAGCCGGGCGATTGTTTCCTCTCCGCCGATGGGAAAAAATGGCAAATCGACGAAATCGAACATGGATTTGGCACCGCACACATTAAAGCACGATTGGCGGCTGGGTCGTTACCGCTTGACCAAATGATAGCTACCCCGGGCCGCCACATTCCGTCGGCAGATCAATCCATTGGGCAGACCCGCATTGCCATTATTGACTGCCCGCTGATTGCCGAGCGCGATACAAACCAAGCTGTTTTGGCGGTATTTGCCGGGGGGACGGAGGCGGGCTGGAAGCGTGCCGCTCTTGCAATCCAAAATGAGGGCCAGCTGATCGATATTGGCGGAACTGCGCCACAGGCTGTGATCGGGATAACGCAGAACGCGCTTGGGTCTCATAACGGATTATTGATCGACGAAAAATCATCGCTCGAGATCGAATTGCTCAATGGATCGATGCTGCTTGCCAATCGTGACATGCACCCTCTGGCATCGGACGCTCCGGTTTTTCATGTGGACGGTGAATTTATCCGCGTTGGCCGGGTGGCTGCGTTGGGCGCCAAACGATATCGCCTGTCCCGTTTCGCGCGCTCTTGTTTTTCGGATCAACTGTCGGCGCCGGCGCATGCCGCTGGCTCCCGGATCGTTTGGATGGATCCTGCCTCCACACGGATAATTGCGGCAACAGACTATCACATTGGCCAGACGGTAACGGTTGAGGCGCAAGGTCTTGGCGACATCAACCCGGTTGTTGCGACGGCTATGGCCAATGGACGGGCGATAACACCTTTGGCACCTGTCCATGGTCGCGCACGGCGCCAGCCAAATGGAGATATTCAGATCAATTGGGTCCGACGTTCGCGCTTAGACCTTGGGTGGGTTGATGGGGTTGATCAGCTCATGGTCGAAGATCGCGAGGCCTATCATGTCCGGTTGTTGGCTGACGACAACATCTTGCGCGATTGGACGGTATTCGAGAACGCGATGCATATTTCGGCCGACGAACAGGTCGGTCTCGGGATAACGTCAGGCAGCGAACTAGGTTTCAGTGTCCAGCAGATAGGCCGATTTACACAATCCACGCCGCTTTTGTTCGGCCTCGCATAAATTCCACATCATCACCTTGTCATTAGGAGGACATATGCCCGTTTTGGAAACAGGCCGTCACAACTTGCCGCTGCTCGCCGTGACGCAGGCGCAAAAAGAAATCACCCATAATGAGGCGCTCGTTCTCATCGATGCCTTGCTTCATACGGCAGTCGAAGGTGTCGCATTGACGGCGCCTGCCTTAACCGACAGCGATATTGGCAAATGCTGGTTGGTCGGTTCAGGCGCGACCGGTCTATGGGCCAATAAGTCTGGCCAAATTGCGATATGGATAGGTGGCGACTGGCGCTATCTGGTTGCCCATGACGGGATGCGGCTTTGGAACAGGTCCAATGGTCGTGATAGCATTTATACCGGCGGCGTTTGGCGTAGCGGCCCAATTATCGCAAACCCGTCTGGCGGGGCAGTGGTCGATACTGAAGCGCGTGCGACACTCAGTGCGATGTTACAGTATTTCAGGCTGATAGGCATATTTACGCCTTGAGCGGTCGCATCGCAAAAACACGGCCAGTATTCGGATGAAATGCGCGTAATGGCGACATTTTAGCAACAGTATGCGGACATAGCGACTTGCTTCGATGGAACAGAACCGATAGAATTACATTCTATAGTTTCCGTTCCTAAAGATAGAAAAAGGGGAAAGTTGATGCGTAAGTTAGCCATAGGTTTGGTTCTCGCTTCTACTGCTCTGGCATCACCGGCTTTGGCCCGCGACGACCAGTGGTATGTTGGAGTCGATGGCGGTGCCATGATAGTCGAAGACTTGGCTTTGGATATCGGCACATTGGACAATGCTGCGTCGGTTGACACAAAAAATGGTTATGATTTCGGCGGCTTAGTCGGCTATGATTTCGGCGGTTTCCGTCTTGAATCAGAAGTTTCCTATCGTCAGGCGAATGTAACTGCATTCAGCAGCCAGACGCCTCAGATTACGAGCGGCGCAACATCTGCACTCGCACCTAGCGGTTCGTATAACCTTGATGGCGATGCAAGCGCATTGAGCTTCATGGTCAATGGTCTTTTGGATTTCGGCGACGATGATGGCCTTCAGGGCTTTGTCGGCGGCGGCGTTGGCGTTGCACGTGTTGATGTGTCGGCTTCTGTCGCTGCTCCAGCGTTCCTCGACGATTCAGACACTGGTTTGGCATGGCAGGCTCTTGCGGGCATCCGTACGCCACTCAGCGATAGCTGGGACGTCGGTCTGAAGTACCGTTTCTTCAACGCAAACAAGGTTGGTCTTGTTGACCGTCTTGGCCGTGCTGTTGACACGCGCTTCCGTTCGCACAGCGTCATGGCAAGCCTGGTTTACAACTTCGGCGGTGCACCTGCACCAGTTGAAGTTGCGGCACCGCCACCACCGCCACCATATGTGGCGCCACCAGCTCCACCGCCACCGCCGCCCCCAGCGCCAGTGTGCAACACCGGTCCTTATATCGTATTCTTCGATTGGGATCAGTCGAACTTGCGTCCTGACGCGGCATCGGTTCTGGACAACGCTGTTGCTCAGTACTCGAACTGTGGCACTGCGAAGGTTATGCTTGCTGGTCACGCCGATAAGTCGGGTAGCGCAAAGTACAACGTGGGTCTCTCGCAGCGTCGTAACACCACCGTGCGTGCGTACCTTGAGTCCAAGGGCGTTGCCGGCGGTGCAATTGCAACCGAAGCATTCGGTGAAACTGCACCATTGGTTCAGACTGCAGATGGTGAGCGTGAACCGCAAAACCGTCGCGTTGAAGTTACCTACGGTCCAAATTCGGGAATGTAATTCCGAACGGACGAATATGTTAAAAGAAAGGCCGGTCGAAAGACTGGCCTTTTTTTATGTCGTTAATTGATGCAGCCGAAAGGTCTGCGTTCTTACGCAGCTTTGGTTTTTACCCGGGCACGGACAGTGGCCGCCTCCAGCAGCCTTGTTTCAAGTGATTTCAACTTGGTCTTGCTTTCGATTTTTGCACCGAAAAGATCTGTCGCATAGAATGTATCTACTGCGCGTTCGCCATAAGTTGCGATATGCGCACTGTGCAATGTTACCTTTGACTCGAACAAAGCCAATGCCAAATTGTTCAGCAATGCCGGCCGGTCCAGCGCATTTACTTCTACAACGGTGAAGCGGTTAGAAGCCTGATTAT
>NZ_JBIICH010000118.1:0-6188 GCF_044239005.1 Sphingorhabdus sp.
TGTTTCCAAAACCGGATTACGTTCCACCTCTTCCGCGATGAACGCTTCAATTTCGAGCGACGACAATGCCAGCAGTTTAATCGCCTGCTGCAGTTGCGGTGTCATCACCAGCGACTGGCTTTGGCGAAGATCGAGACGGGGTGCTAATGCCATGACGTTATGGTTCCGTCATCGCCGCAAATCACATTGCAAAACTCTCGCCGAGATACAGGCGGCGCACATTGGGGTCAGCGACCAACGCCTCGGGCGACCCTGCGAACAGAACCTGCCCACCATAAATGATGCAGGCGCGGTCAACGATATCGAGCGTTTCGCGCACATTATGATCGGTAATCAGCACGCCGATACCGCGGGTTTTCAATTCTTTCACGAGGTCGCGAATATCGGAAATGGATATCGGGTCGATCCCTGCGAAAGGTTCATCGAGCAACATGATCGACGGATTGGCCGCCAGCGCTCGGGCAATTTCGCAGCGCCGCCGCTCGCCACCGGACAGCGCCATGGCGGGTGCACTGCGCAACCGGGTGAGGCCAAATTCGCCAAGCAATTTTTCCAACCGCTCGTTGCGCGCATCTGCATCGGGTTCTGCCATTTCCAGAACCGCGCTGATATTTTGTTCAACGGTCATGCCGCGAAAAATCGATGTTTCTTGCGGCAAATAGCCCAAGCCCAAAATCGCGCGGCGATACATGGGCAGGTTGGTGATGTCCGCACCATCCAATGTGATGCGGCCGCTGTCGGGCTTTACTAGCCCCATGATGGAATAAAAGCAGGTGGTCTTACCCGCGCCATTTGGGCCAAGCAGGCCAACTACTTCGCCCTTAGCAACCGAGAGCGACACATCGGTCAATACCGCGCGCTTGTCATAGCTTTTGGCTATGGAAACGACACCCAGTCCGGATTGCACGCCGTCTTGCGTCGTCGCATCCGCAGCGGGAGAAGTTGCAGTCATGCTATCCATATCCAAATTTCGCCCGCGATTTTGCCGTTGATATCCAACAGACAGCTAATGAATGCTGACCCATTTTGCAATTGGCATGATTTATGCTGCCCCGTTTTAGAGGCTCTTTGGGGCTGCCCCCTAATTTTTGCGCTGTGGAACGCTAAACGAACCGGTAACGCGGCCGCCCGAATTGCTTGTATTGGCTGGACCACCGGCATTGAGGGTTGATCGGCCGGAATTGAGATCAATGACAAGCCTGCCGCCGTTTAACCGGTTGCTGCCTTGCACCAGATTCACATTGCCAATCAGGGTGATCAGGCTGGAGTCGAGATCATATATGGCCGAGCTGCTGGTTGCGCGCAGATCATCCTTAGTAACGGTAACGCCGCCTGTGGCGTCCAGACGATTGACGTCCACGCCGCCATTGTTGGAATAGGCGGCCGTCACCCGATTTGCCTTGAGCGTCAGCCCCGCCTGCGTTGCAGTTACGCCGCCGGCAAGAACGACGCGGTCTGCGCGATCCTGCAGCTCCATCGAACCCGCAGCGAAATCGACCGGTGCGTTGCTATCATGATTGCGGATGCTTTGTGCCGACGCCGAAGACAGCATCATGATGCCCGCAAATGCGGCGGCCAGTCCAAAGGAGATAGAAGCTTTGCTCATGATGGCCTCACTTAATCGCATTCTGGTTGATACGCAAACGAACGCCGCCATCTAGCCGGATAATGCGCGTATCGAGGTCAGCGCGTAATCGTCCGGCATGGAAAGTCCCGACCTTTGTGCGGCCGCTCACCGGCCCAAAGCTTTGCATCGTCCGGTCTTTCAACGACAGCTCCACATTGCTGGCGACCATGTCATAGCCCGGCGATTCAACCGCCAATGGGCCCGTCACGCGCATGGTTTCCTTGCCAAGGTCATAGCTGCCGCGCTGTGCGATGATGGATGCTGGGCCGTCCTGCAACGATATTCGGCCCGACAATGATGTCATGTCGAGAACAGGTTGTGCCGATGTCTTCTGGACAGCGCTGCCGGCGCGCAGTGAAAAGGGACGGCCTTTGCTGTCTTCGCCGCGATACAGGGCCTCAACAACGCGCAACCGTTCCCGCGACAGATTCACTTCGTCTTTGTTCAGGACAAAGCTGAGTTCCTGCTGTCCGGTAAATGGGCTGAACGCCAATATGGCGACAAGCAAACCGATGATGCTCGGCAAGACAACCCGCATCGCGCGGATAAGGCGGTCATGCCGTCCGCCGGGCAATGCCCAGCGTTGACGATAACTGCGTTCAAGATCGGCCTGTGCGGACATGTGATGTCTCTAACCCGATTAAACCTTAACTGTGCCCGAATATATCGGTCTCTGGCCAGCCAGACAGATCAAGGTTCGCACGGTGCGGCAGAAAGTCAAAGCACGCCTGCGCCAAGTCGGTGCGGCCTTCGCGTTCCAAACGCACGACAAATTCGGCGTGCAAGCGGTGCAGATAGCGCACGTCGCTGGCGGCATAATCTTTTTGCGCTTCGGACAATATGGGACCGCCCCAGTCGCTTGACTGCTGCTGCTTGGAAATGTCTGTCGACAGCATTTCCTTCACCAGTTCCTTCAGCCCGTGGCGGTCCGTGTAAGTCCGAACAAGGCGCGAGGCGATTTTGGTGCAGAATAACGGCGTCGCGACGACGTTCAAATAATGCGAAATCGCCGCCAAATCGAATCGGGCATAATGGAACAGCTTCAAACGGGCGGGATCGGCCAGTACGGCGCGCAAATTTGGTGCAGAAAAGTCACTGTTGCGGCCAAAACGCACCAGATGTTCATCGCCGCGTCCGTCGGAAATCTGCAGCAAGCACAGCCTGTCACGCGGGGTGATGAGCCCCATAGTTTCGGTGTCTACGGCGACGGGGCCATCGGCCAGTACGCCTGCGGGAAGGTCTTCTTCGTGTAAAAATACGCTCATGCTAGCCCCTTGCCCCACCCGACTGTGCAAGGCAAATGAAACTACAGTTGGTGCCCTGCGATTTCCGGCCGCAATATTAGCTATCGCGTAACCTTTTAATGCGATATACAAAATTCTTGCGCAATCACCAACGGCTGCGCTTGTGACGTGCAGTACAGTCGCCCTCGACTGCATAACATAGTGGTTCTGGGCGATGAGAAGGCAAGTAAGAAGTTATGGGTTTTGATCGCAAGCGTGCTGGCAAAGGCCGGGACAAGAGAGATGGTTTCGGTGATGAAAGCTACGACGGTTATCGCGCACCGTCCCCCTACCAAAGTGATTTTGGCGGCGGCCGGTCGGGCGGCGGTTTCGGCGGCGGTAATAGCGGCGGCGGTGGCTTCGGTGCACCTCGGCGTGGCCCAGGCGGCCCACCAATGCCAGCACAAGTCATCGGTTCCGGCAAAGGAATTGTTAAGTTTTTCAATAGCCAAAAGGGCTTTGGCTTCATTCAGGTCGATGGTCGTCCCGATGATGTGTTTGTACACATCAGCGCGGTTGAGCAAGCTGGCCTGACGGGTCTTGCTGAAGGCCAGCCGCTCGAATTCTCGCTCGTTGAGCGTGGCGGCAAGGTTTCGGCAACGGACCTCGTCATCGATGGTGAGCCAATGGAAGTGACCGAGCGCGCACCGCGTCCGGACCGTCCAGCATTTGATCGTGACCGCGCTCCGCGTGGCGATGACCGTGGTGGCTTCCGCGGTGGTGACCGTGATTCGGCACCACGTGGTCCGCAGCGCGAATCGACTGGCGAACGTGCCAATGGAACCGTCAAATTCTTCAACGACATGAAGGGTTTTGGTTTTGTGCAGCGTGATGATGGCGGCGAAGATGTGTTTGTGCACATTTCTGCGCTTGAGCGTTCGGGCATGGGTCAAGTGACTCAGGGCGACCGTTTGGCGTTTGACATCGAAATCGATCGTCGCGGCAAATATTCGGCCACCAACTTGGGCCCGCTTTCCGAATAAGCGCGCTTTAGAATTTCAAAAAGGCGGGTGAAGCACAACGCTTCGCCCGCCTTTTTTGTGTCTATCATGCCTTGCCGATTGTCGCGGCTAGGAACCAGGCGCGCTGTTCGGCCTGGTCCGTCCAGTCGTCCAATAAGCCATCGGTCGCATTGTCGCCGGCTTTATCCGCAAGATCCTTTGCGTCCTTCAATGCCTTAATCAGCGTCTCATTGTCGGCGTGCAGTTCCTTCAGCATCTTGGGTGCATCGGTCGACGTCGAATCATGGTCATTGATCCGCTGCTTGGCGGCGATCGCGCCAATGGACGTCAGCGTATCCTGACCCAGCTTGCGCACGCGTTCGGCGACAAGGTCGGTCGTTGCGATCAATTCGGCCGCCTGTTCATCGAACAGCAGATGATATTCGCGAAAATGCGGACCGGTCACATGCCAATGAAAATTCTTGGTCTTGAGGTAGAGCGCATAATAATCGGCCAGCAGGCCATTTAACGCATCGGCCAGCGCTTTTTTGCTATTGTCACCATGTGCCATGGCAGTTCTCCATCATTCGGGGGTGGGGGAGAATATAATATAGGAACGACGCACGCTATTTACAGCACCTGCCCGTGCGGCAGCGGCAATCAGCTGATGCCATTGGCCTGCGTGGCCAGTACAAAGCCCCATCCCAGCAACAATGCGCCAGACACCCACCGTATCGGTTTCAACGGCACGATTTGGGTCAGCCGCGCGCGCAGGATGACCGCGGGAACCGTTGCGGCCATGATGCCGACGAACCCGCCGACCGCAGCCATGCCCCAATAAGGCGTCCGTGCGCTTTGCGCGGCGATGATGAACTGGCTCTTGTCGCCAAATTCCAGGATAAACAGGCCGAAGAATGCGGTCAGAAATGCCGGGCTTTTCCACCCCAATAACGGGTCGACATTGCGCCGCCACAGCAACATCCCCGCGCCTGCAAAGATATAGGCAAGGCCAGCGAACATCTGAACCGACTGCGCGCTTATCCAGCTGTCGATCAGCGATCCGCCTGCCGCCGAAATACCGCAATTGAGCAAAGTGGCACAAGCGAGTCCGCCAAGAATCGCGTTGTTGTTGCGATATCGCAGCGCGAGCACGGCGGCGAGGATCTGTGTCCGGTCGCCCATCTCGGCGAGGAAAACAGACAGGAATGTGGTAAAAGCAGCGTCCATATTTTCTGCCTTAGCACATCATGATCAAAATAGGATGTATGCGGCGGGCGGACTGAGCTGCGCCGCGAATCGCCTTTGTTTTGGCAATCAAAGCGGGCTATGTTGAGCGCGCTCCAGCATCCGAAAACGCGACGGTGCGGCAAAACGAAGATGCTGAAACCAGTGCAGCGTGACGATTCAGGGGGAATTGGCCCGCTTTGACGTCTGATTTGGGGTTACGGGCTTGACTTTCACCCGCCAAACCAGCAAAGGCCCGCGTCTGTGAACAGCGCGGCCAAACCCTGCGCAGTTTTTTGCGACATTATTTGAACAAAAGGAATGGGCCATGGCGAAGCCAGCCACGATCAAGATCAAGCTGCTCAGCACCGCTGACACAGGTTTCTTCTACGTGACCAAGAAAAATCCACGCAACATCACTGAAAAGATGACGTTCCGTAAATATGACCCCGTTGTGCGCAAGCATGTCGAGTTCAAGGAAGCCAAAATCAAGTAAGCCAACGCGCTGCTTGAATAAGCTATCGATCAGGGCGCCTCGGGCGCCCTTTTTGATTCACGGATTGCCCGCACGCGGTTGGGTTCGATTATCCAATTATCCCCCGAACCGCTTCCAGAAACGTCATCACCGACACCGGTTTTGACAGATAGCCTTTTGCGCCTGCGGCCATGATCCGGTCTTCGTCGCCTTTGCCGGCATAAGCGGTCACGGCGAGCACGGGGATAAGGGATAAAGCCGCGTCCTTTTGCATCGCTTCGATCAGGTCGATGCCGCTGACATGCGGCAGTTGAATGTCCATGATGATGAGGTCCGGCGCAAATGTCCGCGCCTGTTCCAGCGCCAGCCGCCCGTCGCGCACACCTTCAACAACAAACTGGTGTGCGCGTAGCAAGTCAGTGAATAGCTTGAGGTTCAGCTCATTATCCTCAACGATCATCACCTTTTTCGACATTATCGCTCTTTTCCCCTTGGCTTGTCCGGCTCACGCCGGTTTCGGCACCAGCCCTCTCCCCCACCCGGCCACCCAACGATTGTACGCTATGGGTGGTCGGGTGGGGGAGAGGGCTGGTGCCGCGACTTCAAACATGCTTAAGCGAAAGCCATGCATGAAACAA
>NZ_JBIICH010000119.1:0-6149 GCF_044239005.1 Sphingorhabdus sp.
CTTTTATGACAAATGCCGTTGACAGAATCTTGCGTCGCTTATAGTGCGCCCCCACCGCAAGTTAGCGGGTGTAGCTCAGTTGGTTAGAGCGCCGGCCTGTCACGCCGGAGGTCGCGGGTTCGAGCCCCGTCACTCGCGCCACTTCCCTGAAAATCAGGTTGTAGGTGGTGCGCGGAACGAACCTGTTTCCATCCAGATCATCAGCGGCCGCATCGGCGCAATCCAGATCACGCCTGCGATCAAATAAATGACGCTCTGCAATAATATGTGCAGTTGGCCGATGAATTCAGACGCGCTGACAATCAGCACCGACCAAACCAGAATAATCAGCAATATCGCCAGCATGCCCGCGGGCTTACGCCATGTTGGTTGCTTCTGTGGTCCATTCATAATGTTATCCAGGATTTTTCTGTCAGCACGGCATCGAGCGGGACGTCCCAAATATCCGATGCGAGTGCAGGGGTGAATTGAACCGACCAGGCAAGGCCGATGGCGATGGAATGATCCAGCACGCTGAGTGCGCGATCATAATGACCGGCACCCTGGCCAAGCCGGATGAGCCTGTCGTCATAGGCTAGCATGGGAACAAGGACTATATCGGGTTTACACTCAGGGGCCGTCTCAGCAGGCTGTAGAAGGCCAAATGCGCCCGGGACAAGGTCGTCATCGGGCGACCAGCGTAGAAACCGCATGGGTGCGCTTTTGCTGGTTACATGGGGCAGGGCAAGGTCGCAGCCCAAGGCATGCGCTTGCGCAAGGATCGCCGCGGGATCGACTTCAGAGCCTTTTGCGACATAGCCCGCCACGATTTTACCGGGCATTAAAACTTTGGCTAAGGGGCTGGGGATTTTAGAAAAGGCAAGCGATTGGTCCTGTGCCGTCAAACCATTGACGTACGAATCGCGAATTTGCCGAAACGCGGCGCGCTGTGTTGGTTTGTCTAATATTGAAGTCACAGCATTTCCCGAAATCGGTTGGCGGAACCACCATGGGTCGTTTTCCGGAATATCCTCTGACGCCAGCACGTCAGGTGGGCACCGTGTGATCTGGACCTTAAGGTTGCCCAAATGGCCCAGGCAGGGACAGCTCCCTTAGATAGATAATCGCCTCAGGGATGTTCTCATCAGCTCGTACCGGGCAGTTCCGCCACATCCGATATAGGCATCTAAAGTTAATTCTCAAGCTTTTGTGCCAGATTTTCTAATCGGGTGGCCAAGCCTTCCAAAGCTTCGGCTATTTGTGACGATTTCGCTTCTGTCTGAGGATTATCCGCAGCAACCGGCACTCCGCTAGCCACATCATGCAGGCGGTCGGCCAGAAGTAGCGCGGAAAACAACAGGCTGCGCGTTTCATTCATTCCAGCCGAGCCGCCGCCAGCTTCCCGCGCTTTTTCATCAACCATGGCTCCCAAGGCCAGCAACCGCGCTTCTTCACCGTCATTGCACGCCACCGAATATTGGCGGCCAGCGATGGAAAGTTTAACCTCAGCCATCAATTTGCTCCCGACAATATCTGGTCGATGCCGCGAATAGCGTCCAACGTCTCTTTCTTGAGACGCTCATGGCGATCCGCTAGATCGGTATCATGCGGGTTGGTTGGCACAGTCGCCAGCTTTTCAACCCGCGACAGCGCACGTTCTATGCGGCCAATCGCTCCAATTAATCGTTCATCTACCATGGCTTACATCCTTTTGATGAGACGGTGTAACAGACTAAAGATGTCATGCAAATGCATCAACGCACAATGGATGGCAAATTCCCCGCAGGAAATGCGCGCCCGTCCCTTGACGCTGCGCGCTTGCGTCCGCAAAGGGTTGGCACCAAACGACTCGGCGGTATCGCATATGTTGTATGCGCCCGCCTCCCGCTCCCGAAGTGGAGTATTTTGTGGGGATAGAACATGACCGTTACTGAACAGCAAATGGCCAATGCAATCCGGGCGCTGGCCATGGATGCTGTACAGGCCGCAAATAGCGGCCATCCCGGCATGCCGATGGGTATGGCCGACGTCGCAACGGTACTCTATTCGAAGTTCCTAAAATTTGATCCGAAAGCGCCTGATTGGGCCGATCGTGACCGTTTCGTGCTGTCTGCAGGGCATGGGTCCATGTTCGCTTATGCGACCTTGTATCTGACCGGCTATGCAAGCCCGACCATCGATGACATCAAAAACTTCCGTCAGTTGGGTAGCCCATGTGCTGGCCATCCAGAGAATTTTTTGATTGATGGCGTTGAATGCACCACAGGTCCGCTGGGGCAGGGCCTTGCCATGGCGGTGGGCATGGCTGTTGCCGAACGGCACCTAAATGCCCGCTTTGGCGACGATTTGGTCGACCACCGGACATGGGTTGTGGCAGGCGATGGTTGCCTGATGGAAGGCATCAATCATGAAGCCATCGGGCTTGCCGGACATTTGGGTCTCGGCCGTTTGATCGTATTCTGGGACGATAACCGCATCACCATCGATGGCGCGACTGACTTGTCGACGAGTGAAGACATCGCGGCACGCTATCGTGCGAGCGGATGGCATGTTGAGGCATGCGATGGTCATGATTTCAACGACATAGAGCGCGCAATTAAAGCGTCGCTTGCGGATAATCGTCCATCCTTGATTGCTTGCCGGACACTGATCGGTAAAGGTTCGCCAAACAAGGAAGGCACAAAAGCGCCGCATGGTAGCCCATTGGGCGCAGACGAAATCGTCGCGACGCGGGCTGCCATCAACTGGCCCTATCCGGCGTTTGAAATCCCTGCGGATATTTTGGACGCGTGGCGGGCAACCGGCCAGGCGGGGGCTGAGGCGCATGCGCAGTGGGCAAAGCGGCTTGCGGCGTCAACTCACGGGGAAACCTTCACAAAGACCATGGCGGGAGAGGTTGATTCCGCATGGTTACAGCCGCATCTCGAAAGCCTGATCGCCGCGCCGCAGAATATTGCGACGCGCAAGGCATCGGAAATTGCACTGACGGCGGCAACTGCCGCGTTGCCAGACCTGCTCGGCGGGTCGGCGGATTTGACGGGTTCAAACTTTACCCGAACTGCGTCGACCAATACCTTGGATAAAAACGATTATTCCGGCCGATATGTCAATTATGGTATTCGTGAATTCGGTATGGCGGCGGCCATGAATGGCATGGCGCTGCATGGCGGCATCATTCCTTATGGCGGAACGTTCCTGATCTTCTCTGATTATTGCCGCGCCGCCATTCGTCTGTCTGCGCTTCAGGAAACCCGCGTCGCTTATGTTATGACGCATGATTCCATCGGTGTTGGTGAAGATGGCCCGACCCACCAGCCGATTGAACAAATCATGTCGCTGCGGCTCATTCCCAACCTCGACGTGTATCGGCCATGTGATACCATCGAAACCGCAGAATGCTGGGCGCTGGCAATTGAAAGCGCGCATACACCGTCGGTTTTGGCGCTATCGCGTCAAAACTTGCCACAACTGCGCACGGACATCAGCGAAAATATGTCCGCCAAGGGCGGCTATCGCCTCCGTTCAGCAAAGGCGGAACGCAAAGTCGTGCTGATCGGCACCGGTTCTGAAGTCGCTATCGCCGTTTCGGTCGCGGAGCAGCTTGAGGAAAAGGGTATTGGCGCCGAGGTCGTATCGATGCCCAGCTGGGAACGCTTCGATGCACAGTCGCCTTCTTACAAGGCTGAGGTTCTGCCATCCGATGCACTTCGCGTTTCTGTCGAAGCGGGCACGACAATGGGCTGGGAACGTTATGTCGGTGACGGTCTTCGGATCGGGATCGATAGTTTCGGGGCCTCAGGCCCAATTGATGCACTTTATGAGCATTTCGGCCTGACTGCCGATAAGATTACCGCGCAAATTCTCGCTAAACTTGGCTGATTGGAGCACGCATGACTATTAAAGTAGCTATTAACGGATTTGGCCGCATCGGTCGCTTGGTCGCGCGCGCGATTTTGGAGCGTGATGATCATGATTTAGAATTGGTGGCGATCAATGATCTCGCGCCAGCCAAGGCGAACGCATTATTGTTCAAGCGTGATAGCGTGCATGGTCCGTTCCCCGGAACAGTGGAAGCCGATGGCAATGACATCATCGTCAATGGTAAGCGCATTCATGTCACCGCCGAACGCGATCCAGCCAATTTGCCGCATGCCGCAAATGGCGTCGATATCGCATTGGAGTGCACCGGCTTCTTCACGGACCGCGCAAGCGCAGAAAAGCATCTTGCTGCGGGCGCAAAGCGCGTTTTGATTTCGGCACCTGGTAAAAATGTCGACAAAACCGTGGTATTCGGCGTCAATCACGACGTTTTGACATCCGCCGATGTGATCGTTTCGAACGCGAGCTGCACCACCAACTGCCTTGCACCACTTGCGAAAGTGCTGAACGACGCAATTGGTATTGAACGCGGCCTGATGACCACGATCCACAGCTACACCAACGATCAGAAAATTCTCGACCAAATCCATGATGACATGCGCCGCGCACGTGCTGCCGCGATGTCGATGATTCCGACAACAACGGGCGCAGCGCGTGCTGTTGGCGAAGTTATGCCTGAACTCAAGGGTAAGCTTGATGGATCGGCCATTCGCGTACCGACACCCAATGTCAGCATCGTCGATCTGACCTTCACGCCTGCGCGCGATACCACGAAGGAAGAGGTCAATGCGCTGTTAAAGGCTGCGTCTGAAGGCGCTTTGAAGGGCGTTTTGGCCTATTCCGACGAACCATTGGTATCGATCGACTATAATCACTGCCCAGCCAGCTCGACGATCGACAGCCTTGAAACAGCCGTCATCGACGGTAAGCTTGTCCGTGTCCTTAGCTGGTATGACAATGAATGGGGCTTCTCCAACCGGATGGTGGATACCGCCGGCGTCATTGGAAAGTTACTTTAATCATGGCATTTCGCACGCTCGACGATCTTGGTGACATAAAAGGAAAGCGCGTATTTGTGCGCGTGGACTTGAACGTGCCGATGGCCGACGGGCGTGTGACCGACGAAACGCGTTTGCGGGCGTTGTTGCCCACCGTCAGCGAACTCGCTGACAAGGGTGCCAAGCTTCTATTGCTTGCCCATTTCGGGCGTCCAAAGGGTGCGAAGCATAGTGAAATGTCGGTTTCCATGGTTTTGGACGCGCTGCAAGAGGTGCTTGGCCGCGAAGTCATGTTCGTGCCCGAAATTGCAGGAGACATCGTCGCGCAATCGATTGGCATATTGGCTGACGGCGACATCGCTTTGCTCGAAAACACCCGGTTTTGGCCAGGTGAGGAGCAAAACGACCCCGAACTTGCACGCGCCGTGGCTGCAAATGGCGACTATTACGTGAATGACGCGTTTTCGGCGGCACATCGCGCGCATATGTCGACCGAAGGGCTCGCACATATTTTGCCCGCCTATGCCGGTCGTTCAATGGAAGCAGAACTGAAGGCGTTGGAAGCAGCGCTGGGTTCGCCGGAGCACCCCGTCGCTGCCGTCGTTGGCGGTGCCAAGGTATCGAGCAAGCTCGACGTGCTGAACAATCTGGTCAAGCAGGTCGATCATTTGATTATTGGCGGCGGCATGGCGAACACCTTTCTCGCTGCCCGCGGGATCAATGTTGGCAAGTCGCTGTGCGAACATGATCTTGCCGACACAGCAAATGCCATATTGGATGCGGCGGACGTCGCAGGCTGTACCGTGCATTTGCCCTATGACGTCGTGACGTCAGTCGAATTTCGCGCAAATCCGCCCGTGCGGACGGTGAATGTCCATGAAGTGGCGGCCGATGAGATGATCCTGGATGTTGGCCCTGCGGCGGTTGAGGCGCTGGCTGATGTCCTGAAAACGTGCCGGACCTTGGTATGGAACGGACCGCTCGGCGCATTTGAGATGGAGCCATTTGACGCGGCGACGGTCTCATTGGCACGCACGGCGGCGGCGCTGACGCGTGAAGGCTCGCTCGTCTCGGTTGCGGGTGGTGGCGATACGGTTGCCGCGCTCGCCCATGCTGGCGTGACGGAGGATTTCACCTTTGTCTCGACCGCTGGCGGCGCGTTTTTGGAATGGATGGAAGGCAAACCGCTTCCGGGCGTGGATGCTTTGAATATAATTTAGACATGCGGGGCCTTGCCCCGTTTTTTTCGGATGCTAATGCATACGTATGCAACGCCAAGGTAGAGGGAAGAGC
>NZ_JBIICH010000120.1:0-6145 GCF_044239005.1 Sphingorhabdus sp.
GATCTGCCGACTGAACACCCCACAACCGATGAAGATGGATTGATACATTGAGCTGGACCCGTGACGAAATGGCCGCCCGCGCTGCAAAGGAATTGCGCGACGGATATTATGTGAACCTGGGCATTGGTATCCCCACGCTGGTGGCCAATCATATTCCGGCTGGCGTTGAAGTAACGCTGCAGTCCGAAAATGGCATGTTGGGCATTGGCCCGTTCCCTTTTACGGGGGAAGAGGATGCTGACCTTATCAATGCAGGCAAGCAAACCATCAGCGAGCTGCCGCAGACCGCCTATTTCGATAGCGCCGCCAGCTTCGCCATGATCCGCGGCGGGCATATCGACCTAACCGTACTGGGTGCTATGGAAGTCGCCGAGAATGGCGACATCGCGAACTGGATGATCCCCGGCAAAATGATCAAGGGCATGGGCGGGGCAATGGACCTTGTCGCTGGCGTGAAGAAAATCATCGTCGTGATGGAGCATAACGCCAAGGACGGCTCGCCAAAGTTCATCCCCGCATGCACATTGCCGCTGACGGGTAAAAATGTCGTCGATATGATCATCACTGATTTGGCGGTGTTCCAACGCCCCGACAAATCATCCCCGTTCAAGTTGATTGAAGTCGCGCCGGGAATCACCGTTGATGAAGTCGCCGGCAAAACCACTGCACATTATGAGGTCGCGATTTAATCGGTACGATGCGACGTATTATTATTATATCCTTGATCACCGCCTCTGCATTGGGGCTAGCCAGCTGGTATACTTTAAACCCGGCGCCGGCGACGAGCCAGGTCGCGGCGGTGCTGCGCAAACTTGTAAAGACACCCCCGAATTTGCCCGACCAGCCGGACGAATGGCGCGGTCGGATCGATTATGGCAAACTCGACCAGCAATTTGCCGCACTGACGCAGCGTTCCGAAATGGCTGGGCTCGCGGTAGCAATCGTTGAGGATGGTGAGCTGCGCTTTGTGCATAGCTATGGCGTTGTTGACCGTTCCACCGACGTCCCTGTTACCAATAATACAGTGTTCCGTTGGGCTTCAGTCTCCAAAACGGTTGCCGGCACGCTGGCGGCGTCAATGGCGAACGAAGGCGCGGTTGATCTGAACAAGCCGGTGTCGAGCTGGTATAGCTCGCTGCGTTTGCCCGATGGCGCGGAGTCGCGGATCAGCTTTGCGCAGTTGCTGGCGCAGCAGACCGGCCTCACCAAAAACGCATATGATGAAAGGCTGGAGGATGGGCAGGACCCGCGCGTCATCCGCGCCAGTCTGGCAGAAGCGCCGCTGCAATGTACGCCCGGTACCTGCCACACCTATCAGAATCTGGCGTTCGATACGGCCAGTGAGATATTGGCCAAGGCGGGCAAGCGGTCCTATCCCGATCTGGTCAGCGAGCGTTTCTTTTTGCCGCTGGGCATGACCAGCGCGAATTTCGGCATGGCGGGACTGACGGGCGCGAAGGATTGGGCCCGGCCGCACAGCGGCCGCAGCGTCCGCACATTAAAGGAAAGCTATTGGCGCGTACCGGCGGCGGCGGGGGTAGAAAGCAATATCGTTGATTTCTCCCGCTGGTTGCAGGCGACGATGGGCGAGCGCCCTGATGTGTTGCCTGCTTCAACGCTTCGCTTGGCGCAGGCCCCGCGCGTCAATACGGCGCCAATCTATGGCGGAGAGCTGCGGCAGGCGAATTCAGATACCCATTACGGGCTTGGCTGGCGCAGCTTCACTTATGATGGACGCCAATTTGTTGGCCATTCGGGCGCGGTCGATGGATATCGGGCAACGCTGATTTTCGAACCCGCAACGCGCACGGGCGTTGTTGCGATGTGGAACAGCAACTGGGGCACGCCCTTCCGCATTCCTTTTGCCGTTTTCGACAGCTATCATCAGCGCACAGAATCGCGTTGGTTGGAATTGGATGATTAGCTGGCGCGCCTAAGCACCCACTTTTACGGGAAAGGCCGTTTCCAATGACCTACACGCTGATTACCGCGAATCGCAATTATTCTAGCTGGAGCTTGCGGCCCTGGGTGTTGATGACGATGCTGGGCATAACGTTCGAAGACCGCATCGAGCCTTTTACGGCTGATATTAACTACGAAGCCTTCCGCGCGTTTTCGCCGACGGGCCAAGTGCCGGTGCTGTTGGACGGCGCGCGGACTGTCTGGGACTCGCTTGGCATCACTTTATATTTGGCGGACCGGCATGAAGGTGTCTGGCCGCAGGATCCTGCTGCACGCGCATGGGCGCAATGCGCCGTGACCGAAATGCACGGCGGCTTTTCTGCGTTGCGCAATGATTGCACGATGAATGTCGGGGTGCGGGTAAAGCCAAAGCCCATGTCCGCAGCCTTGGAGCGCGATGTCGCGCGGATATCGGAGCTTTGGGCGCAAGGTCTTGATAGCTTTGGCGGTCCGTTTCTGGCCGGACCGCATTTCACCGCCGTCGACGCATTTTTTGCGCCAGTTGCGTTTCGCGTGCGCACTTATGGTCTTGACGTTGGCCGTGCCGGGCAAGAATGGGTGGACCATATCCTCGGGCTTCCCGCGATGCTTGCGTGGGAGAAGGATGCACTGACCGAAAGCTGGCGCGAGGCTGGCCATGAAGCGGAATTGCTTGCCTGCGGCGAAATCATCGCCGATTACCGTCAGGCCTAAAAAAGGCCGCCCGAAGTGGGCGACCTTATTTGGCGGTCTAATTTGGATTAGACCTTCTCGCCGGCAACGCCCTTGATCGAGCCTTTGAGATTTTGGGCTTCGCCCTTGTGCTCTTGGGCTATGCCTTCGTCTTTCAGGTGCTCGTTATGTGTGACCTTACCTGCAGCCTGCTTGATGTTGCCTACGATTTCATTGCCCAGGCCTTTGGCCTTGTCTGTCATTTCGCCCATAGCGTAAATCCTTTCTGGGTCGTCTGGCCGCGCGGAAATTGCTGGCCAGTACATCAGTTAAAATCGGCGCAAGCGTTTTTGGTTCCGGCCGTCGTCCCCGTTAGGCTGTTGCCAGCAACGCTTCGGCGAATGCGGCGCCATGGTCGGGTGCAAAACGCAGGAAGAGCGAGGGTTCGATCAGCTCCAGCTCCATCAAACGAAACACACCATCGCTATCGCGCAATATGTCGACCCGGGCATAAGCCAGCGTACCCGTGCCCGTGATGGATGCGGTGGCGGCGAAGGCGCGCTGTGCCAGATCTTGCGCTGCGGCAGGCGGTGTCACCGCCGCTTCATAGCCGCCATATTGTTCCTGCACGCGGAAATCGCCTGCCGCTGGACGCTTGATGATGGCGTGGCTGAAATTGCCGCCAAAGTAGAAGAGCGAATATTCGCCTTCCTCGGCAATCGTCGGCAGATAAGGCTGGATCATCATGCGATGCCCGGCGACCGAGCCGGGAATGCCGTCGCCAAGCGTCAGCCGGAATGTCCCGTCGGCCCCGCCGGAAATAGGCGGTTTGACCACGAGCGTGTCGACGGCAAAATTGGCGCGGGCATGGTCAAGCGCGGCGGCATCCAGCGCGTCACTTACTAAAGTCGGTACGGACGATATGCCCGCGGCATCCAATTCTGCCAGATAGGCTTTGTCGCTGTTCCACCGCAAGATGCTGACTGGATTGGAAACGGGGGTGCCCTCTGCCTCAAACCGGTCAAGCAGGGCAAACCAGCGCGGGCAATCGCGCGGATATCCCCATGCCAATAAGGGCGTGACCAAATCAAAGCCGCTCAAGTCGTCCGCCTTGGTCCAATCGATAAAGGTCGCCTGATCGCCCAATAGCCGCGCATAGTCCGCCTTTATATGCGACCAGTTTTCTTCATATTCGGGGACAGGGGCGAGAATCGCGATCTTGGGCACGCTCATTCACCCGCCATTTTCAATATCTCTTTCCATTCGGTCGCGCGCACGGGCGCGACCGACAGGCGCGATTGCCGCAGCATTTCCATTTCGGCCAGATTTGGGTTCGCCTTTATGGCCTTTAGCGTCACCGATTGGGCAAGCTTGCGTGACGGCTTGACCTTGACCGCGACAAAACGCGCCTTTTCATCGGTCGGGTCGATGAAATGTTCTTGGCTGATCGTGATGATGGCAACAATCTCAAGCCCGATATTGCTGTGGTAGAAAAAGGCTTGGTCGCCGACCTTCATCGTGCGCAGGTTAATCGCCGCGCTATGGTTGCGCACGCCGTCCCAGGTGCCTTCGCCTTCTGCCACCAAATCATCATAGCTATAAACGTCGGGTTCGGACTTCATCAGCCAAAATTGTTTTGCCACTTGCTACTCCTTTTCGCTGGAAAGCCTTTAAGGCAGGCAGTAACACGCTGTCCATGACACATATGCCCGTTATTTCTTTGCGCAGCGGCGATGCCGACGCGCTTGGCCAGCAGCTTGGTAGTTCTTTCCAGACCTATGGCTTTGCGACCGTTGTCGATCATGGACTTGATCCGGATCTGGTGGCCAAGGCTTGGGCGCTGACGAAGCAATTGTTCGAACAGTCCGAATCGGAAAAGATGAAGGGGTTCGATACCGCAATTGCGGGCCAGCGCGGTTACACGCCGTTCAAGACGGAAATCGCCAAGGGCGCGGACTATCATGATCTGAAGGAATTCTGGCACGTCGGGCGCGATGTCGCGCCGGACAGCCCATTGGCGGGTTCGATGTTGCCGAATATCTGGCCAGACGTTCCTGAGTTCAAAGAGACGTTCCAGTTGCTCTTTGCCGAAATGGACAAGGTCGGCGCGCGGATATTGTCCTCGATCGCTCGTTATCTTGATTTGCCTGCAGACTGGTTCGATCCGACGATTGAGGATGGCAATTCGATTTTGCGGTTGCTGCATTACCCGCCGATAGCGGGAGACGCCGAAGGCTGCATCCGCGCCGGCGCGCATGAGGATATCAATCTGATAACGCTCTTGCTGGGTGCCGAAGAGGCCGGGCTGCAGATTTTGCGCCCCGACGGCAGCTGGATGGACGTGTCGCCACCTCAGGGAGGTTTGGCGGTCAATGTGGGGGACATGTTGCAACGGCTGACCAACCATATGCTGCCGTCCACGACGCACCGTGTGGTCAACCCGACGGGCGATCGTTCGCGGTTCAGCCGCTACTCTATGCCATTCTTCCTGCATCTGCGGTCTGACTTCCCAATCGCCACGCTGCCGCAATGCGTGCGCGCCGAAAACCCGAATCGCTACCCCGAGCCAATTCTCGCAGATGATTATCTGCGCGAACGTTTGATCGAGATTGGTTTGCTTAAGGCTTAAGGTCGCCGCCAAAGATCGCCACCGCCCTGCGTTATATTGACAAGCTTCACGCAAAGGCTGGGGTGTAACTGTCCAGTCTGTCAATTTAGCAGTCCAATGGCATTGGGCTGGGCTATCACCGAAGCCCTGAGCCTGTCGAAGGGCGGCTCTCGGGGTGGCGCCACAGCCGAGAGGCACCGTTGATGCTTTGCATCGCCTTCGGCTCCGACGGACGCAGTCGCCATGCGACTGCTGCTCAGGGCTACGGTGATGTTTCATGGCAAAGGGGTCCGACCCTTGCGGCTGTCTTCGCTCCGCAGCGCGCTGCGCAATATCCGCATATCGGGCCCGCCATTCACCGTCACCGAACCGCCGCGCAGCACGCGGAGGGTTTGGGCAGTGTCTCGGAGCTCTCTGCGCCTCTGCGTTATCATCTTTCGGGAAGGTTCATTGCAGGCAAATGTGGCGGTAACAATTGGGTGCGGAGCCAAACACAGCTTGAGAATCGGCCATAAAGCGCTCCTGATTCTCCGATTCTTCCCTGATTCTGCGCTTTCCGAGGGACTTACGCCCCATGGAACCTATGCCCCGTCCGCCCGTTATCCCGTCTCAACCCACGGAAAACCGCGATATTCCGGCGGACTGCATTTTTTTTGTAATAAAATTGCAAATGCCTGTTGACCGAATCCTGAAGTCGCTTTAGAGGCCCTCTCACCGGACGGGAAGCAAGCGTTTCCGCGGTTCGGTCGCCAACAAATAGGTCACCTACTCCTCTGGTAGTAAATATCAGGGAACCATAGGTGTCCGCTTTTTTGTCGGTGGTAACCGGGTCAAACCGGTTCGGCTCTTTGACATTGTGATATTTAGATGAAGGGACATGTGGGCGACGGCGCCAGGTCCGGGGGTTTTTAGGCCCCGGGTGCT
>NZ_JBIICH010000121.1:0-6140 GCF_044239005.1 Sphingorhabdus sp.
GATACCCAGGATCTTGTGCCCATCACTATCCGTGACAGCAATGGAGCGATTACTGCGCAATTTGATGGCACCGGGAACATCGGCAAAAGCGAGCGATGGAATGCCGAGCTGGAGGTAACATTACCGCTGGATTGGCTGACGCACCCCATTGGGTTCGCGGGCATCGAAGCGAAATATATTGGCCATTATCACGGTAGCAAAGTGACCGACCCCGTCACTGGCCTGAACCGCCGCATGTCCCACCGTCCATTGTGGCACCAACAATGGGATATCCGTTATGATATGGCCGACCTTGGCCTTGTCTTCGGTGCATCCTTCAGCGTTCAGGAACCGAATTTCGCCTATTTCTTCAACGAGATCAGACGCCAGCATGAGGGCACACAATCGACGCTATTTATCGAATATAGCAAGTTCAGCCTAGGGACACTGCGTTTCCAAGTGACCGACATGGCGGGTTTCCATCGTGACCGGTTTATTTATGCGGGATCGCGGGCATCGGGAGGGCTCGATCAGATCGTGAACCGGAAACGCACCCTCGACCCGCTGCTTCAATTGACGTTGTCCGGGAAATTCTGATTATTCGCTGCGCAACGCTTCAATCGGCGAAAGACGCGATGCCCTGATGGCGGGGTAGCCGCCGAATAGGATGCCGATGATTGCGGAAAACGCGACAGACATTAATGCCGTGTCCAACCCGACGGGGGCTGGAAAGTCGGCCACTTGCTGAAAAACGGCTGCAGCGAGGACCGCCAATGTCAGGCCGATAGCGCCGCCAATGACGCATAGCACAGCGGCTTCAACGAGGAACTGGTTACGGATGTCGCTGCGCTTTGCGCCTAGCGCCATGCGAAGGCCAATTTCCCGCGTGCGTTCGGTAACGCTGACCAGCATGATGTTCATGATACCGATGCCGCCCACCAGCAACGATATGGATGCTATCGCGACCAAAACGGCCTGAAAAATCTGGGTTACTTGACCGGTCGTCTCGGCGATTTCCGTTGTTGTGCGCACAGTGAACGGGCTAATTCTTCCTTTGGGTACGCGGTAGCGGTCGCGTAACATACGTTTGATGTCCTGCTGCCCCGCGAGCAGCGAATCTTCGTCCTCGAAACCGACAAACAGCAGTGTCACATCGTCAGGCCCCTGCATCGCCGTGGTCTGCAGCCGCTGACGCAGCGTCGTGATGGGCACGACAATTTGGTCGTCATTGTCATTACCCAAATTGCTGCCCTTGCTTTCGAGCAAACCGATGACCTTAAAGGGAACGCGATTGATGCGCACGGTTTCGCCCACAGGATTTGCATCTGCGAACAGCTTGTCCGCAACCGTCTGTCCGATCACAACAACACGTGCCGCCGCACCGACATCGCCATCGGTCAGAAAACGGCCTTCGGACGCGGTGACGTTGGACACAATGCCATATTCAGGTGTGGCACCAGTCGCTTGTGTGGTGGCGCTGCGGCCCGGTGTGACCAGTTGGACGCTGCTGCGGATCTGGGGTGCAACAGCGCTCACGCCCGATACCTGACGTAAAATGGCGCGCCCATCGCGCTCGGTTAAGCGGCCGCGGTCTGTGGAGCGCGGCGGGCCGCTGCCGCTGTCGGGCTGCGGCACGACGATGGCCATATTTGAACCTAAAGTTGCGATCTGCTGCGTCACCGAAACCTGTGCACCATTGCCCACGGCTACCGCCAAGATGACGGAGAAAACCCCGATCATCACGCCAAGCGTGGTGAGGATGGAGCGCATCAAATTGGTGCGCAGCGCCGTCATCGCAATTGCGATATTGACGCCCCAGCCAGCGATGGAGTTCAGCAGATTATTCATCCGGCAAACGCGCGGCGTCGCGATTTGACCGCAGCGTCTTCAATGACCCGCCCGTCGCGAAAGACAATCCGCCGTTCGGCATATTCGGCAATGTCGGGCTCATGGGTAACCACGATGAGCGTGATGCCTTCGTCGTTCAGTTTCTGGAAAATACCCATGATATCGAGCGATGTCTGGGTATCCAGCGCGCCTGTTGGTTCGTCAGCAAGCAGCATGAGCGGATCGGTGACCAACGCACGGGCGATGGCAACGCGCTGTTGCTGGCCACCGGACAGCTTGGCAGGGGTGTTCTGCAAACGGTTACCAAGCCCCATCGCCTCAAGCTTCGCCTGCGCACGCTCCCGGCGTTCGGTATAGCCAAGGCCAGCGTAAATGAGCGGCACCGCCACATTGTCCAGCGCGCTCGTGCGGGCGAGCAGGTTGAACTGTTGAAACACAAAGCCAATTTTGCGGTTGCGGATTTCAGCCAATGCGTCGCTGTCGAGCGTCTTTGTATCAATGCCGTCGAGTAACAAGGTTCCGGACGTTGGGACATCCAGACAACCGATCATATTCATGAACGTCGATTTGCCCGATCCGCTGGCACCCATAATCGCAACGAACTCACCACGTTTTATGCTCAGCGAAACGCCGTTGACGGCGTGCAGAACCTCGCCGCCGATCACATAATCTTTGACCAGATCATGCGTTTCAAGAAGCGGCGCTGTCATCTTCGTCCGCATTGTCGTCGGTTTGGGCCTTTGGCTTCAGGGATTTTGTACGGATGAGAACTTTGTCGCCCGCTTTGATACCCGAAGTCACTTCCGTATAATCATCGCCTTGTAAGCCGATCTGAACCTGTTTCCGTACCGGTCGATACAGATCGGTTCCCGCCAGATACAATGTCGGCCGGGGTGTTTCCTTTTTTGCAGGCGCCCCGGGTGTTTCTTCTTTCGGTTCGCCCCGGTCGGCCAATTTGGGACGGAAGCGAAGCGCGTTGGTTGGCACGCGCAACACATTGGCCTTTGCGCCAGTGATGATTTCTACATTCGCGGTCATTCCGGGCAGCAATTTGCCATCTTTATTGTCCACGTCGATGATGACGAGATAGCTTACGACATTCTGCGTTTCGACGGGCGCTTGGCGGACCTGCCGCACTTTGGCGCGAAATATATCATTGGGGTAACTGTCGACGGTGAAGGTCACATCTTGGCCTTCGACAATTTGGCCAATGTCTGCTTCGTCAACCGATGCTTCGACCTGCATCTTGGTGGTGTCGGCCGCGATTTCGAACAGGTTTGGCGTCTGGAAACTGGCGGCGACGGTGGTGCCCGGTTCAACAAGTTTATTGATGATGACCCCGCTGGCGGGCGCCACAATCACGGTGCGGTTCAGGTCGAGCCGTGCTGACGAAAGCTCCGCAGTGCCTTGGCTGATCTGCGCATTGCCGCTTTGCGTTTGCGCCAGCGCAACCTGCAAGGCGTTGCGCGCGCTGTTAAGCTTGCTTTGCGCGATGTCGAGGCCTGCCTTTGAAACAAAGCCGCGCTCGGCCAACGCCCGTTGCCGCGCAAAATCGCGTTCTTGTATCTCAAGCTCCGACCGCGCACGGGCGACATTGGCAACCGTTTGCTGCAAACCGGCGCGGGCCAACGCAACTTGTGCTTCGGACTGCTGCACGCGCGCACGCACGCGGGTTGAATCGATCTCGGCGAGGACTTGGCCTGCCTTCACGGGCGAATTGAAATCGACGTAGACCTTGGTGACTTGGCCCGACACCTCGGTACCGACCTTGATTGTGTTCAGCGCACGAATTTTGCCGCTGGCCGAAACCTTGCGCAGAACTTCGCCGCGCGTGACGGTCTCGCTGACATATTCATAGTCATGCGGGGTAGGACGAACGATGCGGTAGAGAATGAATAGCAGTACAAGCGCGATAATCGCTGACCAGACGCGGTGCCGTTTCACCCAAGCCCGTATTGTTTCAAACATCCGACCTGTCCTCAATTGTCTTCTAGCCCTGTATATGTAGTGCGCAATGATTAGGCTAGTGATTTATTCATGTAACACAGCAAAAAGCCCGCCGGAATTGCTTCCAGCGGGCTTTTGTTAATCCTTAAAGGAGGCGAAGCTTATTCTTCTTCGCCGCTATCCACAACATCATCGATGGCTGCGTCAGTGGTGGTCAGATCATCTGAAATCACCTTTGCCAACACATCGTCGCCGATGGCTGCTTCAGAACCCTGTGCCAATTCGGCCGCATGCTCTTCAGCCGCTGTCTCAGGCGCAATCAGGCTTTCCTGAAGCTTCTTGTAGCTGGCACGAAGCGCAACGTCGCGGCTTGTCGCGGCAATCCGCATGCGGTTCATGGCAGAACCAGTACCCGCAGGGATCAGGCGACCAACGATGACGTTTTCCTTCAGACCGGTCAGGATGTCCTTCTTACCTTCCACTGCGGCCTGTGTGAGGACGCGTGTGGTTTCTTGGAAGGAAGCTGCCGAGATGAACGAACGTGTCTGCAACGAAGCCTTGGTGATGCCGAGCAATACGGGGTTACCGGTTGCAGGCGCCTGACCCTTGGATAGCTTCGCATTGATTGCGTCCATTTCTTCGCGGTCAACCTGTTCACCGGGAAGCAAGGTTGTGTCGCCACCGAATGTGATTTCAACCTTTTGCAACATCTGACGAACGATCGTTTCGATGTGCTTGTCGTTGATCTTCACGCCCTGCAAACGATACACTTCCTGAATTTCCGCAACCAGATATTCAGCCAATGCTTCGATGCCCATGACTTCAAGGATGTCATGCGGGTTCGGCGAACCAGCAATCAGGTTATCGCCCTTACGAACGAAATCGCCTTCCTGAACATCAAGTACCTTCGACTTTTGGATCAGATACTCAATGCGTTCGCCTTCTTCCGGAACAATCGCGATCTTCCGCTTCGCCTTATAGTCACGGACGAATTCAACGCGGCCCGAAATCTTCGCAATGATTGCGTTATCCTTCGGAATACGTGCTTCGAACAATTCGGCAACGCGTGGCAGACCACCGGTGATGTCGCGGGTCTTAGCAGATTCACGGGTCACACGCGCGATAACATCGCCTGCCTGAACCATGGCACCGTCTTCAACCGACAGCATCGTACCAACGCCGAGCAGATAACGCGCAGCTTCACCGCTATCGTCATCCAGCAAGGTAATGCGTGGGCGGAGGTCTTCCTTCTTGGTGCGGCTGCCGGCACGATCTTCGATAACGACGCGCTGGGCGATACCCGTTGCTTCGTCGGTTTGCTCGGTCAGCGTCTTGCCATCGATCAGGTCCTGATATTTAACAATACCCGACTTTTCGGTGATGATGGGCATGGTGAATGGATCCCATTCAGCCAGACGATCACCAACATTGACCTCCGCACCATCCGGGAATGCCAACGTCGCACCATAAGGCAGACGGTGAATTTCCATCTCGCGGCCATCCTTGTCGACGATGACAAGTTCACCGTTACGGGCCATCGCCAGACGCTTCTTACGCTTGTCGACGATGGTTGGCAGATCGCGATACATGACCTTACCCGCTGCGGTTGCATCAAGGTTCGACTGTTCGTTCAACTGCGCCGCACCACCGATGTGGAAGGTACGCATTGTCAGCTGGGTTCCAGGCTCACCGATGGACTGTGCCGCGATCACGCCGACAGCTTCACCGATGTTGACTGGCGTACCGCGTGCAAGGTCACGACCGTAGCAGGTACCGCAAACACCAACCTTGGATTCGCACACCAGCGGTGAACGGATCTTAAGGGCCTGAAGGCCGGTTTCTTCCATGGCAGCAACCATTGCCTCGTCGAGCAAAGTTCCAGCAGGGATCAGCACCTTGCCATCAAGGCCAAGGATGTCTTCTGCCGTGGTACGGCCAAGGACACGCTCACCAAGTGAGGCGATGGTCGAACCACCCTGAACGATCGAACGCATTTCCAGCGCGCGCTGGGTTCCGCAATCGACTTCAACGATGGTGCAATCTTGCGATACGTCGACCAGACGGCGTGTCAGGTAACCTGAGTTTGCAGTCTTCAGTGCGGTATCGGCCAGACCCTTACGGGCACCGTGGGTCGAGTTGAAATACTCGAGAACGGTCAGACCTTCCTTAAAGTTCGAAATGATCGGCGTTTCGATGATCTCGCCCGAAGGCTTGGCCATCAGACCGCGCATACCGGCAAGCTGCTTCATCTGCGCTGGCGAACCACGCGCACCGGAGTGGCTCATCATGTACACCGAGTTGACTGGCAATTCACGGCCATGCTCGTCGGTTGGCGATGCCTTCAGCTTGTCCATCATGGCGTTGGC
>NZ_JBIICH010000184.1:0-6104 GCF_044239005.1 Sphingorhabdus sp.
GAAACATGCAGCGGCGATGGCCTGATCAAGATCGAAATGCACTTCCTGCCCGACGTCTATGTGACGTGCGAGGAATGCAACGGCAAACGCTACAACCGCGAAACGCTGGAGGTCAAATGGAAGGGCCTGTCGATCGCCGACGTGCTCGACATGACGGTGGAGGACGCGGTGGAGGTGTTCAAGGCCGTCCCCCCGATCCGCGACAAAATGGCGATGCTGGCGGAGGTTGGGCTTGGCTATGTCAAGGTCGGGCAACAGGCGACGACCCTATCCGGCGGCGAAGCGCAACGCGTCAAACTCGCCAAGGAACTCAGCCGCCGTTCCACCGGCCAGACTTTGTACATTCTGGACGAGCCCACCACCGGCCTGCATTTTGAAGATGTCCGCAAACTCCTCGAAGTGCTCCACCGTTTGGTGGAACAGGGCAACAGCGTGGTGGTCATCGAACATAATCTCGACGTCATTAAGACCGCGGACTGGATCATCGACCTCGGCCCCGAAGGCGGCGTGAAAGGCGGCGAGATTGTCGCCGAAGGCACGCCGGAAGATGTGGTAAAGGTCGCAGCGTCCTACACCGGCCATTATCTGAAACCGATGCTGGAAAAGGCCAGCTAAGTTCGCTCCGATCCCTGACAACCCCCACCGTCATCCCAACACCCCTCTCGTCATCCTGAACTTGTTTCAGGATAACGAACAACCGTCGCAGGTTATCCTGAAACAAGTTCAGGATGACGAAGAGTGGGAGAGCCGAGTGGGCATCAGGCCAGCTAAGCTACGCCCACACCACCGACAACGGGTAAAGCGAAATCAGATAGACCAGACAGCCCATCACCACGCGGCGGTCGCGGGTGTATATCGCCAGCAGCAAGGTCGGGAACGCTGACCATCCGACCACCGCAAAGCGCAGGGTGAACAGGCCGGGAATATCCGTGAGCGTCACCAACGTGCCGAAAAACGCGGCATTGCACACAAAAACCCCGGCCAGCACCGTGCGATAATGGCGTTCGAAATGCGCATCCAAATCCTCAAAGTCGCCATCGGGAAAGATGAGCGAGGCCGCGAGATAATAAATGGCGGTGACCACAAAGCCGCCAAAAATCGCCGGCCATGTTACCGGAATAACCTCCCGCAATTCCCATCCATATAACCAGAATGTCACAAGGTCGCAGGACACAAACAGCCCCAACAACGCGGTGGGCCAGCCGACATGGACATGATGCCGCGCCTTTAACACACGGGCAAGCCCGCCCAACCCCTCCGCCAGCGCCAGCCCGAGCAAAAGCCCGAACAACGTAAAGATATATTCAAACCCATTCATATGATGCCCCCCCGAGCCATTGCACCTGCCGTGCAGACGGGGTGGTGTTAGATGGCTTTGGGCTTGGGGGCAAATGTTGGGAAGCGAAGAAGATACTTGGCATCCGCCCTCATCCCGACACTGCCCCGTCGTCCCAACACCTCTCTCGTCATCCTGAACTTGTTTCAGGATAACGAACAACCGTCGCATGTTATCCTGAAACAAGTTCAGGATGACGAAGAGTGGGAGAACCACCCCAAATCCTCCCTATCGATTTACGATGGGGAGGTGGCAGCCGGAACGGCTGACGGAGGGGCCTTGCAACAGCGAAGTCACACCAAAATTCCCCTCCCGCAGGCGCGTGGAGGGAACAGTCCCCCGGACTGATCCGAGAGGCTCCACTGGGCTAAGGGCGGGCCCTCACCCATAGCGCGCAGGCGCACCGCCCCGCCAAAGCCAGAAGCTGCGCCAATGTATCTCGCACAAAGGCACGAAGGCACGAAGAAGGGTCAGCCCGACTGGTCATCGCGATACGTAGTTCGAATGGGCAACTTGTCCATTGCCGCCCCACTGTTGTTGTGCGAGATGAGTTTTAACCTTTATTGGGCATTCCAAGTTAGTGCTCGTTTGGAACGATTCGAGTGACCGCCAAAGATAAAGCATCAGGAGCATTGATCGGTCTCGCCGTTGGCGACGCTCTCGGCGCACCCGTGGAATTTAAGGACCGAGGTACATTTTCGCATGTAACGGAGATGCAGAGTGGCGGCTATTTTCGGTTACCAGCTGGGGCGTGGACAGATGATACAGCGATGGCCTTATGCCTTGCGGACAGCCTCATTGCACACCCGCATCTGGATGTTTCCGACCTGCTTGATCGCTTCTTGCGGTGGCTAAATGAACACGAAAATACTAGCACAGATCGCTGCATCGGGGTTGGCCAGAACACTCTTGCAGTTCTTGGCAACTATAGTCGAACAGGTGCCCTGGTCGCGCCACCGGTTAACGGGCGCTCGGATGGTAATGGTGCAATTATGCGCGTAGCACCAGTGGCGTGTATGCACTTTCGAAACACTGACATTTTAAGGCGGATAGCTATTGAACAAAGCCAAGCCACACACTGCTCACAACTGTCGTCGGCAGCGTCAGAAATGCTTGGGTGGCTAATTGGCGCTTTGATTACTGGCACAGATTGGCAGCGCGCATTGAGTGCCGTTTGGAACGACACGTGGCCCGAGGAGATACAGGCGATTGGTCAATCATGTTGGGCAACCAAGACCAAAGATGAAATCCATTCGACTGGCTATGTCGTCCATACGCTTGAAGCTGCAATTTGGGCAGTCGGGACAACAGCGAGTTTCGAGGACGCACTCATTAAAGCTGTGAACCTCGGACATGATGCCGATACGGTCGGAGCAGTTGCAGGACAGATTGCTGGAGCGAAATATGGCGTGAATGCTATTCCCGAAAGATGGCTAAATGCACTCGTGCGCAGAGAGCTTATCGAGGACAAGGCTGCAGCACTATATGCCATGAGGCATGATTAATCGATGTCCAACACAGACTCCGTTTCAGCGTTAATAGAGATTGCTGATCGCATGGACTGGTGCACTAATTGGCACTGCGGAACATGTGCCGCATCTTACCTCAGGCGAGGATTGGAAAAGCTGCTCGGCTGTGAAAAATCATATCCAACCTATCCCGAGGCTGACATGGAGCGGCTAGCTGGCTTGATGGCGGCACTAAAGGCTATTAGTCATGGCGGTTCCGCGGAAGCGTTGCTGTTGATTGTATCCAAAGCATTGGGGCCCGAGCGGACGAGCGCAATTTTAGGCAACAGTCCTGCGGGCTTGCATTACGGCCTGATGTGGCAAGCCCATCTTATTGTTGAGAAGAAGCGCGAAATTCATCGTAACCGTTGTGACCCCAATCGGGTTGCCGAAGAAAGAGCGATCAAGAAAAAGACTAAGGCCGAAGCTCATGCCCGCAGAATCGAGAAATATCGAATTATGCGCGCAATCAATTGAGATTCATTCCATCTGGAACATAGGTGTGGAGCCGTTTTTTCCATGAATTCTCGATAGCAACGACTTCCGCGACATCGGCGCCAGGTGCGACCCGTTCCAATATGCTGAATGTAAGGTTTGCTGGATTTCTACCTTGCAAGCCGACGACATCTCCATGGCCTGTTTGCGCATAGTAATCCCAACGCCCGATTAAGTTGTCTTGGCCGTAAGCCGAACCAACATAGCCCTTGCCGTCACTGCGGTCGTGGATGAAGTAGATGCCGCGCCAGTACGACAGTGCAACGCGCCAACTCGGCGGCAGCGTGGAAATCTCATGCCATTTGACAATCAAGTCTCGCCAATCTGGCATTGGTGGTACGAAGTTGGATTGCTCGATGATTGCGCAAACTGGCATAGTATTTTGATGCGCCCACCTCCACCAAGAGATAGCTGGAGGAGGCCAATCAATGATCAGCTTGCCCGACCAGCTTTGAAGTACCGGCGTCTCTTTCAAATCAAACATGCGGCTAGCGTTGAGGTCAGCCCCGAACATAACAGGGAGAGTGAAGCCCAAATCGGCCAACGCTGCCCATTCCGGCATGGCGGCCAAATCTTGAGGGGTAACGTTCGAAAAACCCTCAATTTTGTAAAGGCCGACAAAGGTGGCTTTCGCCGCACGCTGCCCGATAAATGATGCGATGTAGCCGCGCCCAGCTAGGCTGCTGATTGCCGCTGCCGTAGGTCCGCCTTGTATGCTTTGATATAATTCAAACGCAGCAGGGCGAACATCCACAAGCCGACCTAACAAATCCGTGCTGAGCGGACCTTGGAGTGTGTGGCGTAGCACGATCACATTCGCAGGATCGATGCCCTGAAGGTTGAGTAGGTCATTTAATGTCATACCATTCTTTTATAAACCTAATTTAGAACCCACAAGGTGCAGATCGTAAGGCCTGTTATTTTTTGTCTCCCAAAATTCCTCCCAACCGACCACCACTCCCCCTCGCCAAAATCACCTCTCTAAACCGCCACTGTCTTGCGCCAGTCATCATCGTCTGCGATGTGTGGGTCCGAAACATTTTTGGAGAGTAAAATGCGTAAAGTGTCGCCGTTTGTGTCCGCTGGCCTGCCTGTGTCTTTGGCGTTGGCGTCCTGCCTGATCGGCGCGCCGGTTGTCGCGCAATATGCGGCGACGCCGGATCCTGCGGCTGCGTCGGCGGCGGCTCCCCTGCCCCCCGCGCGGCCCATTGGCACGCCGCCGCTGACCACCAGTGAGGGCTATTTGAAGGCTGGCGCAGCCGAGCTTGCACGGTTGGAGGCGGATACGCCCAACAACCGCACGGCGCGCAATGTCATCATCTTCATCGGTGACGGCATGAGCGTCACCACATTGACCGCGGCGCGCATTTTTGAAGGGCAGCAAAAGGGCATCGACGGCGAATCCTATGTCGCGCAAATGGACCGCCTGCCGCACACCGCCTTGGTCAAAACCTATTCGCATGATGGCCAGGTGCCCGACAGCGCGCCGACCGCGACCGCTATCGTCTCCGGCGTCAAAACGCTGAACGGCGTATTGGGCGTTGGCCCGCAAGCGGTTGAGGACAATTGCAAGGCGACCGAGCCGTATAAGGTCAAATCCCTGTTCGAAATGGCCGAGGACAAGGGATATGCCACCGGCATCGTGTCCACCGCGACCATCACCCACGCGACGCCCGCATCGACCTATGCCCATGTCGCGCAACGCGATTGGGAAGTGGACGCGAATATGCCCGCCGCGGCGAAGGCCGAAGGCTGCACCGACATCGCCCGCCAAATGGTCGAATGGCCGCATGGCGATGGTTTTGAGGTTATGTTGGGCGGTGGACGCCAGCATTTCATGCCCAACACCGAAGCTGACCCCGAATATCCGACCAAAAAGGGCAAGCGCGCCGATGGCAAGGACCTGACCGCCAGCTGGTTGGCCGCCAACCCAAAGGGCGCCTATGTCTGGAACAGCGAAGGCTTTGCCGCGGTGGACGCGCAAAAGACCGACAAGCTGCTTGGCCTGTTTGAACAATCGCATATGCAATTTGACGCCGACCGCACGGCGACCGGATCAAAAGAACCCTCGCTCGCCGAAATGACGACGAAGGCGATCGCGATGCTGTCCAAAAACCGCAAGGGCTATGTCCTGATGGTGGAAGCGGGCAAGATTGACCATGGCCACCATGGCGGCAACGCCTATCGCGCGTTGCAGGACACGGTGGCGCTGAATGATGCGTTGAAAGCGGCGATGGACGCTGTCGACCTGCGCGACACCCTGATCGTCGTCACGTCGGACCATAGCCACACCTTCACCATGGCGGGCTATCCCGAACGCGGCAACCCGATCCTCGGCCCCGTGGTCGACCAGAAAGGCAAATCGACCTTGGCCTTTGATGGCAAGGGATACACAACCTTGGGCTATATCAACGGCCCCGGCGCGGTCACAACATTGCCGCGCGCCGACCCGTTGAAAGAAGATACGCAGGCGCTGAATTATCGGCAGCAGGCGTTGATCCCCACCGGTTCGGAAACGCACAGCGGCGAAGATGTCGTCGCCCGCGCCGCAGGGCCAAAGGCGCATTTGTTCAAGGGCACGATTGAACAGCACACGATATTCCAAATCATGCGCGCGGCCCTTGGGTTTAAATAAGGCGGTTTTAAATTGGGGGCGCGCTTGTAAAGCAACGCGCGCTGCCCACATCTGCTGTTCGGGGGTTCCGAGCAGAGGAAATGCCATGAAACGGATATTATCGGTCGCTGTTCTGTCGCTCGCGCTGGCC
>NZ_JBIICH010000018.1:0-24081 GCF_044239005.1 Sphingorhabdus sp.
GCGTAATGTTCCACTCCGCGGGCTGCCAACGCGAGATAAGCAACAATGGGACGCCGCTTTCCTGCGACCGGTTCCATGCGTTAAATAGGGTTTCTGCCGGACTAGCCTCTGCGTCGTCAATGACTGTGCCGTTCTGCCCCGAAAAATAGCGCGCCATGAGCGATTTGCCCGAGCGCGCAGGCCCCGTTAGAATGGCACAGCGTTTGGCCCAGCCAGCGGCGCTCGAAAGCCCCGCAAAAGCGGTCGCATTGGATTGCGTAATGATCAGGCTGGACGATGCGCCGCTGCGCAGTTCGTCCAATGGCAAAGCAATTTGGCGCATAATGTCAGATGCTGGCGCTCATGGCCGTGGTGACGGCGGCGTGGGCGCACCAGAATTGCGCGCAGGTTCTGCTTCTTGCAACACCGACTTTACCACATCATCCAAAGACTGGCGTGCAGGCTCTGCCCCATCGACAACCGACAGGTCTTCCACTTCGCCTTCCAATTCCTCTTCCTCGACCACTTCGGGTTCAAGGACGAGCGAGGCATCTGCCCGCAATCGGCCAGAGGCGAGCGCGGATTGGAACAGTTGGTCCATCTTAATGACCGCCTGATCCATCATGCCCGGAATGCCAGCACTGTTGGCAACACGCAGGGTGAACGAACCAAGATATTTGTTATCCGGTCCGTATCGCGCAGAAAACCGGCCAATAATTGGGCCACCGGGCCATTGGCGTTCGATACGTGCTATCGGGATGATCACGTCAGCAGCACCGAACTGGTCGAGGATTGTGCGCCACCAAATGCGGCTGCGACGGTCTTTCTGACCCGCGTTCAGCAAAAGCGATTCGCCGCCTGCCCCGCTTGGACGCACATAATCTATCGTGCTGTCAGCGGTGCGATATTTGGCCCAGCTGCGCTGCCATGATGTGCGCTGTTCAAATACCGTCGGCGCGCCAGCCGAATAGGTGACGGGTAACAACAGCAACGGCGCAGAACGACGCGTCACACCGCTAACGCCCAGTAATTGGCCGGCACGCGCGCGGTCAAACAATACGCCCAACTTTGCCACATAACGGCGTGGGCCAATCTGCTCTTGCTCCACCACGATTGCGGCGACGATGCCGTCCAAAGTCGAATCGGATAGGCCAGCGCCAACCGTTCCATGGGTTTTGCGCCACAATGCCGACCATGCAATCCGCTGCGCCTGCTCCCAACCCTTTTGCCGGGCATCAAACGCGTTGTTGCCGACGACATTCACAGAGACGCCGGTCACTTCAAAATCGCCCGCGCTTGCGATTGGCGCAATGCCGCGCTTCGGACCTTCGATTTGCGCGGCAACGATTCCGCCACCGATCAGCGCCAAAGGCAAGCCAATCGCTGCAATTTGAAACCATTTTCCGCGAGAATTTGTCATTAACGCACCTTTAGGCGACATAGACGTGGAATTCCAACCCTGTTCTCGCTAACGGCGACAAATGGACGCAAAAGAACAGAAGCCCGAATCTTACACTTACGCCAAGGCGGGTGTTTCCATTGAAACCGGTAACGCGCTCGTGCGCGCGATTGCGCCGCTGGCGAAATCGACCCGCCGTGCTGGCGCGGATGCCGATCTTGGCGGATTTGGCGGGTTTTTCGACCTTAAGGCAGCAGGCTTTAATGATCCCCTTCTGGTCGCCGCAAATGATGGCGTCGGCACGAAGCTGAAACTGGCCATCGAATCCGGTCGCCATGAAGGTGTCGGTATTGATCTTGTCGCGATGTGCGCCAATGACTTGATCGTGCAAGGCGCAGAGCCGCTTTTCTTCCTTGATTATTATGCCACCGGCAAACTCGACAACGCAGTGGCCACCTCTGTTGTCGCCAGCATCGCCGAGGGCTGCAAGCAAGCCGGATGCGCGCTGATTGGCGGCGAGACGGCGGAAATGCCGGGCATGTATTCCGAAGGCGACTATGACCTTGCCGGTTTCTGCGTTGGCGCGGTGGAGCGCGACCAGGTGCTGACGGCAGATAAGGTCGCGGCGGGCGACGTCATCCTTGGCCTTGCGTCATCAGGCGTGCATTCCAACGGTTTCTCGCTTGTTCGGCGGCTTGCCGCAGACAAGGGCTGGAAACTCGATCGCCCTGCCATTTTCGACCAGAATGTCATTCTTATCGACGCACTGATGGCGCCGACCCGCATCTACGTGAAATCGCTGCTGCCGATGGTCCGCACGGGCAAAATCCACGCGATGGCGCATATCACCGGCGGTGGCTTGCTTGAGAATATCCCGCGTATCCTGCCGGACGGTTTGCACGCACATGTCGATGCAGACGCATGGCAACAACCGCGCTTGATGGCATTCTTGCAAGCGCAAGGTCATATCGAGCCAGAGGAAATGGCACGCACATTCAACTGCGGCATCGGCATGGCGGTGGTTGTCGATGAAACCGAAGTCGCGGGCGTAACCGCTGCACTTGAGGCCGCGGGAGAGACCGTGTTCCGCATTGGACATATTGTAGCCGGTGAAAAAGGCTGCACGGTCAAGGGCAGCATCGAAACCTGGAGCGCCAAAGCCGATTGGACCGCGACCCATCATGGCTAAGGCGCGTGTTGCGGTCCTTATTTCCGGCGGCGGCACAAACATGGCTGCGTTGTTATATGCCGCAAAACGCCCAGACAGCCCCTATGAAGTTGTTCTGGTCGCCAGCAACAATCCCGACGCAGGAGGGTTGAAGCTTGCACAAGCCGAAGGCGTCGCAACGTTCGCACAATCGCACGTTGGTCTTAAGCGGGCCGACCATGACGAAATAATGCATAATCACATTACCAAAGCGGGGGCGGCTTATGTCGTGCTTGCGGGGTATATGCGGATATTGAGCGAAAACTTCGTCGAAAAATGGGACGGCAGGATGCTGAATATCCACCCATCCCTATTGCCCAAATATACCGGGCTACACACCCACCAGCGCGCGATTGACGCAGGCGACAGTATCGCTGGTTGCAGCGTACACCTTGTCACTGCCGACCTTGATGAAGGCCCCCTTCTTGGCCAGATGGAGGTCGCCATTTTGCCCAATGACACCGCTGATTCATTGGCGGAGCGCGTCAAGATTGCCGAGCATCAATTATATCCGCGGACGCTGGCCGACTATGTTTCGCGGGCAACGAACCCGGATTATCTGACATCAAAAGTGCGCGAAATCGGGCTGGCCCAGCCAGAGGCCGATGAAGTGGTGTCGCATGGAATGCCGTGCTTTGGCATCGTCGGCGGCAAGAAATTCGCTTATGTTTCCGTCGACCATCATGGCGACGGGAAAATCGCGCTTTTGGTCAAAATCAGCGGCGTCGAAGAACAGGCAATGCTGATCGATAGCGACGCCGAGCGTTACTATCGCCCCGCTTATTTCGGCGATGGCTGGGTAGGCATACGGCTCGACCTGGGCGATACCGATTGGGACCATATCGGCGAATGGATCGCCAAAAGCTGGCGCGCAGTAGCGCCAAAAAAGCTCACGAAATTTCTGGATATACTCGGCTCGGCCTGATCGGTGGCAGGCCTCTTAGGCTTTTTCGAAGTCGATCTCGACTTTTCAGAAAAATTGCAACTGCGCCAAGTTAGGAACATTGACACCAAGCGCGAGCTACGCGCTTGGCGTCAATTAATCTTAGATTGATCGGGTTTAGCCGACGATTTCTTCTGGCTTGAAGAAGTAAGCGATTTCAATCGCTGCGTTTTCGTCGCTGTCCGAACCGTGGACGCTGTTCGCTTCGATGCTTTCCGCCAGTTCCTTGCGGATCGTGCCGGGTTCAGCATTGGCAGGGTTGGTCGCGCCCATGATGTCGCGGTTACGCTGCATGGCGTTTTCGCCTTCAAGAACCTGAACAACAACCGGGCCGCTGATCATGAAATCGACGAGTTCGCCAAAGAATGGGCGCTCACGGTGCACCGCGTAGAAGCCTTCGGCCTGTTCGCGGGTCATGTGGATGCGCTTTGAAGCAACGACGCGCAGGCCAGCTTCTTCAAGCATCTTGGTGACTGCACCAGTCAGGTTGCGACGCGTTGCGTCAGGCTTAATGATCGAAAAAGTGCGGGTAACCGACATGAAAAGCTCCATATTTGTAGGGGGAATTTGGCGCGCATCTAACGTCGCTGCACGTTGAGTGCAAGCTTTATGGGCCTTGGACCCATTTGCCACCGTCCTGTTTCCAATAGCGGCGCTCTACCCCATCACCCAATGTGCGCCATGCGGATCGCGCATTGTCGGTCTGTTCCGGCGGGAAAAGATAAAAAACCCGCTCAAAATCCGCGGTCACCGCTCGCCAATTGCCGTCGGCCAGCGCAACAAATTTGGCGCCATTTGGTGCGTCCGTATCTTGCGACAACAATATCGGTTGAAGTGCATCATCGCCCTCCCCCGCTTTTGCGTGCGCCAAAAAGCTGTCCGCCCTTGCGGTCCACAACGCTGCAGAGATCGCATCCAGCTGGCCCGCATCATCACTGATAATCAGCAATCGCGCGCCATTGTCCAAGATTCGCTGGGCAATGGCAGGCAGAACTTTTTCAGCAGGATCGCGTGTGAGTTGATAAAAATCGACCTGCATGTCGCGGCAACATCAACCTTCGAAGTTATCCGCGACAAACCGGTCCAGCAAACGCACGCCAAAGCCGGTTGCGCCCTTATCCCACACGGGTCCCGCTTTATCGGCCCATACGGTCCCGGCGATGTCCAAATGCGCCCATTTCACGCCGTCCTTGATGAAACGACCCAAGAATTGTGCTGCGGTGATGGAACCAGCGCCCTTGCCGCCGATATTCTTCATGTCGGCAATCGGGCTGTCGATCATTTTGTCATAGGCCTTCGAAAGCGGGAAGCGCCACAGCGGGTCGCCAGAGGCCTTACCCGCAGCGGTCAACTTGTCAGCGAGTTCATCGCTGTTCGAGAACAGGCCAGCATATTCGCTGCCCAGCGATACGATAATCGCGCCGGTCAATGTTGCGAGATCGACAATATATTCAGGGTTATACTTTTCCTGAACCCAATGCAGCGCATCACACAGCACAAGACGCCCTTCTGCGTCGGTATTCAGCACCTCAATGGTTTGGCCGGACATGGATGTCACAATGTCGCCCGGGCGTTGTGCGTTGCCGTCAGGCATATTCTCCACAAGGCCACAGACGCCGACAACATACGCCTTTGCCTTACGGCCAGCGAGCGCCTTCATCGCGCCTGCGACAGCGCCTGCACCTCCCATATCCCACTTCATATCTTCCATGCCCGCGGCTGGCTTGATGGAAATGCCGCCGGTATCGAAAGTCACGCCCTTGCCGACCAAGGCAACAGGCCGTTCTTGCGAACCGCCGGTACCGTCCCACTTCATCACCAGCAAACGAGCCGGACGACGTGAGCCTTGCGCCACGCCGAGCAGCGCGCCCATGCCGAGCGCAGCCATGTCCTTGTCATCAAGCACGCTGATTTCGACGCCAAGCTCCGCAAGATGTTTACAGCGTTCAACAAAGCTTTCCGGATAAATGATATTGGCAGGTTCGGTGACCAGTTCCTTGGTCAAGGCAACGCCTTCAGCGATTGCATGATAGCTCGGCCACAGGGTGCTTGCGTCTGCAGGCGCGCTTGCCACCGTCAATGTTTCAACCGTCGGCTTTGACGTTTCCGCCAATTTGGTGCGGTATTTGTCCATGCGCCAGTTACGCAATGTTGCGCCATAAGCCGCTTCTGCAGCCGCTTTCGCGCTAAGGTTCGCGCCATGAACGGCAATATGCTTCGCGCCCGATGTCTGAACCTTGGCAACAATGTCGCCACCAGCCTTTTGATAATCGCCGGCTTCACCATCCGCGACACCGACCAAAATGATCCGAACAAGCTTCCCGCCCTCTTCGTTGATGAGCAGAAAGCTTTGCCCTGCCGCACCTTCGAAACGCGCCAATTTTGCGGTCGCGTGCACGATGTCGCTATTTTCCAACGGAAATGTGAAGTCGGCGAAGGTAGTTTTTGTTACGATGAACGCGAGAACGTCGGCATCTTGAGGGCGTGCATCGGAAAAATTGATCTTCATGGAAATGATATGCCTTTTTGCGGATAACGGGTTTTACGGGTCTATAGGCCTAATTCACCCTTGGATTAAAGCAAAAGATAGGGGATAAATTCCCACGGTTAATCGCAAATACAGCGTTAAATGGGATGATGGGTGGACCCAATGCGATAGCGGCGATAAAGGACTGCACGGTTTTTATGAACATCCCCGCCACCCGCACCTTTTTATCGCGCTTTTTGCTTGTTCCGATTTTCATCGGATGCGGGTCTATGTCGTCTGTCGCACTGGCCCAAACGGGGCCCTCAGCGGCAGTGCCGCAAATGGCCAGCACTCAAATCGATTTCGATGCTGCTGTCGTTGAATATGACTCCAACACCGAAACCGTCACCGCAAAAGGCAATGTAATTGTCAGCCGCGCGGGCTATACGGTGCGCGCAGACAATATCATCTGGGACCGCAAAAGCGGGCGTGTTTTCGCTGAAGGCGCCATCCGCGCAATCGGCCCAGAAGGCGACGTTGCCTATGGTGACAAAATTGAGCTCACCGACGCACTAAAAGACGGCGTCATCGACAATCTGCTTGTCGTTTTGGCGGACGAAAGCCGGCTTGCCGCCAAACGCGGTGGACGGAAAGATGGCATTTATACGCTTGATTATGCGGCATATACGGCGTGCAAAGTACTAGACGCCGACGGTTGTCCCAAAAAACCGAGCTGGGAAGTGAAAGCGGTTAAGGTCGTTTACGACCCCAGCAAAAAACGTGTTGTCTATAAGGGCGCACGGATCGAACTGTTTGGCCTGCCCGTCATTCCGCTGCCATTTCTGTCGCACCCGGTAGACGCCAAAGCTGGCAGCGGCTTTCTTGTACCCAGCATCGGCTTTTCGCGAAATAACGGCGCTGAGCTTGAGCAATCCTATTATTGGCGAATATCCGAAAATCGGGATGCTACTGCAGCGATAACCGCTTTTTCCGGTGCAGCCCCCTTGGGCAGACTAAATTTTCGGACGCTCGAAAAAAATGGCGCTATCGACCTGAGCGCATACGGGACCTATAGTAATCGTATCAATACAGGCGGCACTTCGACACCAGTCGGCGCAGATGTTTTCCGCGGCTATCTCGAAGGCGCAGGCAAGTTCCAGCTCGATCCCAATTGGTCGATTTCGGCATCAGGCCGTTATGCGTCGGACCGCACGTTTTTGCGGCGTTATGACATCAGCCGGGATGACAGGCTCCGCTCCACCTTTGCTGCCGAACGGATCGGTGACAACAGCTACTTCTCGCTCGCAGGCTGGGCAGTGCAGACCCTGCGCGTCAGCGATCGCCAAGGTTTAACGCCAATCGCGCTGCCCGAACTGGATTACCGCCTGCGCATGGATGCCCCCATTGTCGGCGGTACAATTCAGCTTCAAGCCAACAGCCTGGCCATCAGCCGGACCGAGGGGCAAGACACGCAGCGGGCATTTTCATCCGCCAAATGGGATCTGCGCAAAATAACCGCGCTTGGGCAGGAACTAACGCTCACGGCGCTCGCGCGCGGGGATGTGTACCATAGCGACGAAAATGCCAGCACGCTGACCGCGATATACCGCGGCGATTCAGGGTGGCAGCACCGCGCCATTTTCGCCACTGCGGCTGATATAAAATGGCCTTTTGTCGGTAAAGCCTTTGGCGGCACGCAAATTCTTACGCCCCGCGTTCAAATGGTCGCAGCACCGTCGATTTCCAATTTGAACATTCCAAATGAAGATTCGCGCGCCGTCGATTTGGAAGACAGCAACCTGTTCGCGCTGAACCGATTCCCCGGCTACGACCGTTTTGAAGACGACCTGCGCATCACATATGGTTTCGACTGGGCATTACGCAAATCAGACTTTACCGCTAACATCAACCTGGGTCAAAGTTACCGCCTGTCTGACCGAGGGTCGATTTTCCCTGATGGAACGGGCCTATCTGACAAAGCATCGGATATTGTCGGCCGGTCGGAATTTCGTTTCAAAGACTTGGTTAAACTCACACACCGCTTCCGTCTCGATAAAGACAATTTGTCGATACGCCGCAATGAGGTCGATGCCACAATAGGATCACGCGGCACATATGTTCAGGCGGGTTATCTGAAGCTCAATCGCAATATTGGCCCGACCCTCGAAGACCTCACTGACCGCGAAGAAATTCGTTTGGCAGGACGCGTGCGTGTTGCACGTTTTTGGTCGGTATTTGGATCTACAATTGTTGATTTGACTGACACGGCAGAGGATCCAACAAGCATTTCCGATGGCTTCGACCCCATTCGGCACCGGCTTGGCATTGCCTATGATGACGACTGCTTGTCGTTAAGCCTGGCGTGGCGACGCGACTATCAGCCTGTCGGAGATTCGCAGCGTGGGAACAGCTTTCTGTTCCGTCTGGCATTTCGCAATCTCGGTGTGTAAAGCATCCGGAATAAATTCGCGGAGAAGGATGATACTGCTCATCTGCTGTTCAGCAGTGTCTGTTTACCCGTCCCCTCGAACTGTCTGTGTACTGGATGTAAATCAATGAAGTTATTCAAGCGCCTGTCCCTCGTCGCGATGCTCGTTTCCGCAACGGCGCTGACACCGCTGATCGCGCAAACTGTCGGCGATGATGCTGCACCAGAAGCCTCATTGGCCATTCCAGATGGACAGCAACTATTTGGCAAAAACGACCCGAATGTGCGCCGTGCGACGGCGCAGGTGAACGGCGAAATTATTACAGGCACGGACATTGATCATCGCCTCGCGCTGATCGTTGCTGCGAATGACAACAAGCTGCCCCCCGAAGAATTGGCGCGTTTCCGTGCACAGATTTTGACGAACCTGATTGATGAGACGCTTCAAATTCAAGAAGCAGCCGCCAATGAGATTGAAGTCACTGACGCGGAAGTGAATCAGTATTTCAATCGCGTGGCGCAACAGAATTTCAATCGGCCCGCGAATGAGGTTGAAAAATATCTCATCTCGATCGGTTCATCGGTAGCGACGCTGAAGCGCCAGATTAAAGGCGAGCTTTCCTGGAGCCGCCTCTTGTCGCGCAATGTGCGGCCATCAGCCAATGTCAGCGACGATGAAGTGAATGCCATTATCGAGCGTATAAAGGCAACCAAGGGAACCACGGAATATCGTTTGGGCGAGATATATCTGTCCGCAACGCCGGAAACGATGCCGGCAGTCACTGAGAACGCGAAGAAAATCATCGACCAGCTTCGTCAGGGCGGTAACTTTGTCGCATATGCGCGCCAGTTTTCGGAAGCCTCAACCGCGTCGGTCGGCGGTGACCTTGGATGGCTTTCCTTGGCGCAGCTGCCACAGTCGCTCGCCAACGCTGCCGCAAATATGAACGCGAACGAGATTCAGGCCGTTGCCTCGCCCGGCGGGATTTCGATATTGCTGTTGATCGACCAGCGTCAAGTCGCAACATCCGATCCACGCGATTCCGTGCTCAGTTTAAAACAGATCGCGATCACCTTTCCAAAAGACACCCCGGAAGCCGAAGTTGCGCCGCTGGTAAAACAATTTAGCGAAGAAACGCAGCAAATCACGGGCTGTGGTGCCGCTGACGAAATGGCGCGCAAACTGGGCGCCGATGTGGTCAACCGCGACGGTATCAAAATCCGTGAGCTTCCTGCACCTTTGCAACAGGTCATGCTGGATCTGCAGATTGGACAATCGACACCGCCTTATGGCTCGCTGCAAGACGGCGTTCGCGTTTTCGTCTTATGTGGCCGTGATGCTCCGCAGGAAACGTCATCTGAAAGCTTCGACGAAATCATGTCACGGCTGGAAGAAGAGCGCGTAAACAAGCGCGCCCGGATTTACCTGCGCGATTTGCGCCGCGACGCTGTTATCGAATATAACTGATGTCGGTTGGCCGACTGGAACTGCCACTGGCCGTTTCGGTCGGTGACCCGGCGGGCATAGGGCCGGAGATAATTGGCAAAGCGTGGGAGGCCCGCCACGCGGCTGGATTGGCGCCATTCTTTGCAATTGGTGATATCGCCAGCTTCGCGCCGCACTGGAATGGTCCGGTCGTCCGCATTGAAGATCCCGCCGAAACCTTTGCGCATTTTGATACGGCTCTACCGGTCATCCAAGTGCATAATTGCATTTCGATTGTTCCGGGTACGCCCGACCTTGATGGCGCGCATTGCGCATATCAAGCGCTTGAAATGGCAATTGGCTTTGCCCGTGCTGGCAGTGCCGCCGCGTTGGTCACAGGCCCTGTATCCAAGGCGCAATTATATGCGGTGGGTTTCACGCATCCAGGCCAGACCGAGTTTATTGCAGAGCGTTGCGGCGTTTCCAAAAACAACGCCGTGATGATGCTCGCCGGCCCTGACCTGCGCGTTGTCCCGATGACGACACATATCCCGCTCGCGTCCGTCGCGGAACAGCTTGACGGTCGGCTTATCCGCCAACGCCTGCGAGCGACAGCCAAGGGCCTGCAACGTAATTTTGGTATAGCAAACCCTCGGCTGGCAGTTGCCGGGTTCAATCCGCACGCTGGCGAATCAGGCAATATGGGTCGCGAAGAATTGGACATATTTGAACCTGCGATTGAACAGATTCGCGGTGAAGGCATCGACGTTGTTGGTCCCTTGCCTGCCGACACGATGTTTCATGCCGAAGCGCGGTCGCATTATGACGCGGCCTTGTGCGCATATCATGATCAGGCCCTCATTCCTCTGAAAACGCTATATTTTCATGATGCGGTAAACATTACGCTGGGGCTGCCCGTTGTCCGTACCTCGCCAGACCATGGCACTGCGTTCGGGATTGCTGGCAAGAATATGGCACTTCCGCTTTCGATGATTGCGGCCATTAAGATGGCTGAATCTGCGGCGCTTCATCGCCTTGCTGCTGCCGATCTTGGCGGATGACGGTGCCGCTCCCTCCGCTTAGAGACGTCATTGCGCGACATGGTTTGTCCGCAAGTAAGGCGCTTGGTCAAAATTTTCTGTTCGATGAAAAGCTGCTCGATCGCATTGCCGCGATTCCCGGTAGCTTGGCGGGCGAGCATGTATATGAAGTTGGTCCCGGCCCCGGTGGCCTCACCAGAGCGCTCCTGCGTGCAGGCGCGCAGGTGCTGGCCGTTGAGCGCGACCATCGTTGCCTTCCTGCCCTGGCGGAACTGTCAGAGGCATTCCCGGGCCAGCTTCGCGTGATTGAAGGCGATGCGTTAAAAATCGATCCCTTCGCCGAAATTGGTGCACCGTTTCACGTTGTTTCAAACCTGCCGTACAATGTGGGCACGGCGCTTGCGGTGGGCTGGCTGGGCGGCAACGAATGGCCGCCACGTTGGAAAAGCCTGACATTGATGTTCCAACGTGAAGTCGCAGACCGTATTATCGCAGCGCCGGGCACGGGGGCATTTGGCCGGCTCGCGATATTGGCGCAATGGCGGTCGAATGCCGCAATTGCGATGCCCGTTCATCGTTCCGCATTTACGCCCCCGCCAAAGGTGATGTCCGCGGTGGTCCACATCACACCCAAGGATGCGCCCGCAGATGTCAAAATGTCAGTACTCGAAAATCTGACAGGCGCCGCCTTTGGCCAGCGCCGCAAAATGTTGCGACAGAGCCTGAAGGGCGTCGCCGGCGCGTTAGAAGCGTTGAGCGCCGCCGGCATAGCCGAAGATCGCCGCCCCGAAACGGTCACCATATCGGAATGGTGCGCTCTGGCAAAGGAAGTGGGTTAACGCATCTAGCAGGGGTGGCTCTTTGGAATATCCAAGGCTAAGAATGCGCCATGCACACGCTATCTGCCAGCGAACGACAGGCGCTCGAAACCATAGAGCAACCACCGATGCTTGCCCAAGTCCAGAACTGGGCCGCGATCAACAGCGGCTCGGGCAATCTTGACGGTCTTGCCACCACTGCCAATTTGCTCGCGGACGCATTCTCAGCCCTCCCGGGCGAATTAACACTCGTTGAGCCCGAACCTGTGGATCGTGTATTATCCGACGGGACGGTGACCACAGTGACGCATGGGCGGCATTTGCTGATGACGGTTCGCCCGGAATGTCGGGCACAATTGCTGTTTACCGGACATATGGACACCGTGTTTCCGGCGGACCATCATTTTCAGACATTGCGCTGGCTTGACGATGGCACGCTAAATGGCCCCGGTGTGGCCGACATGAAGGGCGGCATTGCCGTGATGCTAGCCGCTTTGAACGCTGCAGAATCGTCCGGAAAACTCACACAAACGGGATACCAGATACTCATCAACAGCGATGAAGAGGTTGGCTCGCCATCATCCGCCAAATTGATCGCACAACTTGCGCAAAACAAGCTTGCTGCGCTCACTTATGAACCCGCATTGCCCGACGGTACGCTGGCGGGTGAACGTGGCGGAAGCGGTAATTTCTCTATCATCATTGCGGGCAAATCGGCGCATGCGGGCCGGAACCCCGACGATGGCCGCAACGCGCTTTTGGCGGCGGCGGACCTTGCGCTGCGGCTCAAGCAACTTTCGCGCGAAGGCCTGTCAGTAAACCCCGCCAAAATTGACGGCGGCGGTCCCAATAATGTTGTGCCCGATCATGCGATATTGCGGGTGAACTTTCGGCCGCGCACGCCAGAGATTGTGCAGCAGACGGACGTAGACCTGCGCAGGGTTATTGCCGACATTGAACGTGAACATGATGTGCGTGCGCATCTGCACGGCAGTTTCGGCCGCCCGCCAAAGCCCATTGATGACGAGGCAGCGAAGCTGTTTGGCTTGGTCAAGCAATGCGGGGCTGATCTGGGCATCCCAGTGGCATGGCGTTCCAGCGGCGGCGTATGTGATGGAAATAATATCGCCGCCTGCGGTGTCCCCGTTGTCGATACGATGGGCGTACGCGGGGGCAGCATTCACAGTTCCGATGAATTCCTCATCGTCGAAAGTTTGGTCGAACGCGCACAATTATCGGCGCTGACGATTATGCGCTTATCAGAAAAAGGGACTTTATGACCTTCATCATCCGTCCGGCGAATGTGAACGATCTTCAGCCGATTTATGAAATGGCCAAAAGGACAGGCGGCGGGTTCACCAATCTGCCACCCGACCGAAAGGCTCTGATGCAAAAGCTGGAGCGGTCGGCCGCTGGTTTCGACCGTGTGGGTGAGGAAGTTGCCGACGATCTATATGTTTTCGTTCTGCAAAACACCGCGACCGGCGAAGTGCGCGGGACATGCCAGATATTTGGCAAAGTTGGCCAAAGATGGCCGTTCTACAGCTATCGCATTGGCGCGCTGACGCAGCATAGCGTTGAACTGGAACGGACATTTCGTGCGGACATTCTTAACCTGTCAACGGACCTTGAGGGCGCGACGGAAGTTGGCGGATTGTTCCTGCATCCCGGCGAACGCGCTGGTGGCTTAGGCATGCTTATCGCGCGCAGCCGATATCTGTTCATTCGCAACCACCGTGCCCGATTTGCCGACCGTACAATCGCAGAATTGCGTGGCGTCATCGACGAAGCGGGCGGATCGCCGTTTTGGGACGGTGTCGCCGGTCGCTTTTTCGGCATGAGCTTTCAGGAAGCAGACGAATTCAACGCCAAATTCGGCAACCAATTTATCGCTGACCTAATGCCGAAGCACCCTGTCTACATTGCCATGCTTCCCGACAGTGCAAAGACCGTCATCGGTGTACCGCATCCTTCAGGCCGCGCTGCAATGCGTATGCTTGAGAACGAAGGATTTGCTTGGGAAAATTACATCGATATCTTTGATGGCGGGCCGACGATGACCGCGCGTACCGATCAAATCCGCAGCATACGTGACGCGAAAGACGTCATAATAACTGCCGTCAGCGATGACGTTGGCGAACATAAATCCGGTGATAAAAAGCTGATAACGCTGGGCCGTCTGCATGCGTTTAAAGCCGCCTATGGCTGGATCGATGATCAAGGCGATAATGTCATTATCGACAGCAATTGTGCACGCGCATTGGGCATTTCAGCAGGCGATGCTGTAACTTATGTCGAGCGCACTTGATCATGGCTTTGGTCGAAATAAACTTTGATGGGATCATTGGGCCAAGCCATAATTACGCAGGATTGAGCGTTGGCAACCTGGCATCGTCAAACAATGCCGGCGCCCCGTCTTATCCAAAGGCTGCTGCCCTGCAGGGCATCGAAAAGATGCGCGCGAACCTGCGCCTTGGATTAGCGCAGGGTTTTTTCATGCCACTCGACCGGCCGAACCAAAATTGGCTTTCCGGACTGTCGACCGACATGCAATCGGCGGAACCTCATATCCGCGCCGCGGCTTTTTCGGCGTCGGCCATGTGGGCAGCCAATGCAGCGACCGTCTCGCCCGCGCCAGATACAGCGGATGGCAAATGCCATCTGTCTGCGGCGAACCTGCTGACGATGGCGCACCGCAGCCATGAATGGAACGGCACGCTTGCGCAGTTAAAACTGGCATTTGCCGATGACGAACATTTTGCCGTGCACGGGCCCGTTCCAGCGCCGTTTGGCGATGAAGGCGCGGCAAACTTCATGCGTCTGTGCCGAACGCACGGGGACGCGGGCATTGAGATATTTGTATATGGTAAATCAGGCGGACCATTCCCTGCCCGTCAGCATATTGAGGCATCGAAAGCCATTGCGCGGGCACACCGGCTAGACGCAGCCAAAACATTGTTCGTTCAACAATCCGAGGTCGCGATTGCCGCTGGCGCGTTCCACAATGACGTCGTTGCCGTAGCCAATGAACATGTGCTCTTCACCCATGAGCAGGCGTTTGAACATCCCGAGCAAACCTATGCCGATATCAAGCAGCTGTTGCCCGAGGCAGAGATCATCATTGTGCCTGCCGACCGGGTCAGCCTTGCCGACGCTATTCAAAGCTATCTGTTTAACGCGCAGCTGGTGAGCCTGCCCGACGGCGGCATGGCGCTCATCTTGCCGAGCGAAGCGCAGGACAATGTGCGGGTTTGGGGCTGGCTGAGCGAGATGGTCGCGGGCAATGGCCCAATTCGCAAGCTCGTCCCCGTCGATGTGCGCCAATCGATGGCCAATGGCGGTGGCCCGGCCTGTTTGCGCCTGCGTGTGGTTGCGGATCCCGCCACAGTCGATCCGCGCTTCATCGCCAATGAGGCTAAGCTCGACCAGATTGCCAGCGTGGTTGCTGCATTTTGGCCGGAATCGATTGTGCCAGACCAATTGGGCGATGCGTCACTGATTAATCAGGTACGCGCGGCGCGTATGGCACTGTTAACCATGTGCGATTTAACCGCGCTCGCATAAGCGTCGGTTTTTCTTACAATCGGCCCGTTCGTTAACCATCGTCACCGCTGCAAATGCTGATTTGGCACGGGCATTGCTTCATATTCAGTTAACTATGAAACGCATCCTACGCCTGTTCACGATCAAAACGAAACTAGAGGTCTTTATGATCACCTACGCGCTTGGCCTGGGTGCCGTGAAGCGTGGGCAGGAATACATGATCCAATATCCCGGCACCATCGGGAAAGTGTTCTTTCTACTGTGCACAGGCGCCGTTTTTATCGCTGCCGCCAAAATGCTCCAAGCGGTGGAATTTGATGCAGCCTTCGGCGACGATTAACGCGCAGCGTCACATTAAATAAGGAAAAATCGCGGGATTCTGTTGCTCGGCGATTCAATAGCGCGCGCATTTTTTAACCGGAAAACCGGTTTCCACTTTTCCTGAAAATGCTGGATTAGGTGGGGGGTTTCTGTTGCTCGGCACCCCCCGGGCCGCCGTAACCTTTCTGTTGCCCGGCCGGTCCGGCCGCGTTCTTTTAGTATAAGTTCAGACCGTGAGGCCCAAAATTATGCTGCGAGAGCAAGTGCTTCGTTATCGTTTGCACCTATTGGTTATGAACCATTTCACGGCTTATTCATGCCGGGCAAAAACAATGCTTTTCAACGCACGTCGATCCTAGTTCAGCCCCTCCAAGACCTCTGGCAAACAGAGATTTTGGTGGAGCTGCCGGGTACCGCCCCCGGGTCCGCTGCATCTATTGCACATCGCAATTTATCACCATAGCCGGGCGAACCCGGCACCGACCTATATAGGCGCATTTTCGTGAATGGGAAGTGAAGGCAGTTAAAGACCCTGCATATTTCGGCTCTCCGCCGGAATATGGACTACCAGTCCGTCGAGATCGGGTGTCAGCACGATTTGGCAAGACAGGCGACTGGTGCGCCGCGCACCGGTAGCAAGATCGAGCATGTCTTCCTCGTCCTCAACCGACCGGGGGAGCTTGTCGAACCAAAGCTTGTCAATGATCACATGGCAGGTTGAACAGGCCATTTGGCCCTCACAGGTGCCTTCCAACGGTTGTCCCGCGGCTTGCGCAATTTCCAGCAGGCGTTGGCCCTCGACCGCATCGACGTTCTGGACAGTGCCATCGGCAGTGATGAACGTGACTTTGATCATAGCATTGCCTCTGCTGACCGGTTGATTGCAGCTGCGGCCATATCAATCTCTTCCGCCGTCGTATAGCGGCCAAAACCCAAACGTATCGATGATTTCGCCTGTGCGTCAGTCAGGCCAAGCGCGCGCAACACATGGCTGGGGCGGCCAGAACCACTCGCGCAGGCCGAACCAGCGGAAAAGGCGATGTTCCGGCACTCCGATATCAAACGCGCAGCGTCGACGCCGTCGCGGCGGATGTTGAGATTGCCTTTATAGCGTTGGGCCGTCGAACCGTTGATGGTCCAGTCCGCAAATGCGCTGGCTGCGCGGTCCCATAAGGCAGAAACATGGATAGCGTCGGCGTCCATGCGCTCTGCCGCCAATTTGGCGGCTGCGCCAAAGCCTGCGCACAATGCGGGCGACAATGTGCCCGAGCGCATGCCCTGCTCCTGCCCACCGCCCAGCATTTGCGGCGTGAGCGTAACGCCGTGACGCACCCACAGGGCGCCAATGCCTTTTGGACCGTGGATTTTATGCGCGGATATCGCGATCATGTCAGGGCCATCAGGGATCGGCATGCGTCCAAATGCCTGAACTGCATCGCATAGAAACAGATTGCCTCGGGCATGTGCGGCTCCCGCCAGCTCCGCGATAGGCTGAATGGTCCCAATCTCGTTATTGACCAGCATGGTGGCGGTTAACGCCTGCCTGCCAACGGAACCAGACGCTTGCGTTTCGGGGCAAATTAAGCCCGCAGTATCGACGGGGAAAGTCCGACCGTTTCGAAATGCAACAACGTCCAAAACCGCGGCATGCTCGGTCGCGGCGGCGGTGACGGGCAACCCGCACCCCATGATGGCCAGATTGATCGCCTCAGTCGCGCCGGAGGTGAAGATCACACGTCCGCCCTTCGGCAGCAGCGCCGCGATTTGATCGCGGGCCACCTCAATCGCAGCAGCGGCCGCCCTGCCCGCGCCATGAGCGCTATGCGGGTTGGCAAATCCATCCTTCAGCCAAGGCTCCATCGCGGCAAATGCCTCTGGGGCGAGCGGCGTCGTGGCTTGATAGTCGAGGTAGATCATGCCGCTTTGGCGCGGATGACGATATTGCGCCAGACATCCAAAAACCGTGCGACATCACTTTCGCTGGTATCGGCGTTGAAACTGACGCGGACGACTTCAGACGCGGATCGTTCGTCCCAACCCATTGCGCCAAGCACATGGCTGGTTTTCAGCGTGCCTGATGAACACGCGCTTCCGGCGGAGACCGAAATGCCCGCCATGTCAAAGTTGATCAGCTGACTTGAGGCCGCAACGCCGGGCATGCGGTAGCTGCCAATGGTCGCAAGCCGGTTGCTTGCTTCTGCAACCACAATGCCGCCGCTGGCAGTGATCTCCGCATCCAACATGTCGCGCAGCCGAACGGCGTTCTCCATCCACGCAAAACCCGCCTCAAGGGCCGTCGCAAATCCGATTGCGGCGGGCAAGTTTTCGGTGCCGCGCCGGTATCCTTGCTCCTGCCCGCCGGTTGGCGTCAGCAGCCCAAGGTTGCGAACGAGTAACGCGCCCATTCCCGGCGACCCGCCCAATTTATGCGCTGATACGCAAAGCAAATCAGCATCTGGCAATGGCAGTTTGCCAGCGCTTTGCGAACAATCGGCAAACAATATTCCGCCGTTGGCCCGCACAATATCGGCGATCTCCGCCATCGGTTGAATAACGCCGGTTTCGTTGTTCACGGACTGCACCGCATAGCGGGCAGCGCCTTTGATCGCGTTCAGGTCAACATAACCGTCTGGACCGACGGGCAAGCGGGTTGGGCCTGCTACAGCCAAGACCGCATCATGTTCAACGGCGCTGGCAATCGCATCATGGCCACGCAGCGCGATCGCAATTGCTTCGCTTGCGCCGCTGGTGAAAATGACCTCGCCATCCCAATTCAGCGCAGCAGCAACGCGAGCGCGGGCGTTCTCCAGCGCAGCGCGGGCTGCGCGCCCCTCGCTATGCGGAGAGGATGGATTGGCCCATCGCGCCATCGCGTCGGCCATCGCTTCGCGCGCCGCCGGAATGACCGGCGTCGTCGCTGCGTGATCCAAATATATGCGGGCTTGGTCGGGCATTATTTCCATGACAGTTGCGAAAATCGTCACTGCTTCTATATAGCTCTACGAAATCCTGCAAAGCCCGAACCTTCGGGCAAAGCTCGGCACCCATCTAAGAATCGAACAATAATATGCCTGCTATTGCTATTCCCGGTCCTGAAGGCCGCCTCGAAGCCCGTTTTTCTCCGCCACCGCGCCCACGTGCACCGATTGCAATGATTTTGCATCCGCACCCCCAAGCCGGCGGAACAATGAACGACCGGATTACGCAGCAGCTGTACAAAACATTCGTAGCGCGCGGATTTGGCGTATTGCGCTTCAACTTTCGCGGCGTTGGCCGAAGCGAAGGCGAATTTGACAATGGCATCGGCGAATTGTCTGACGCCGCATCGGCGCTCGATTGGGTGCAAAGCTTCCACCCCGAAGCGTCAACGACCTGGATCGCTGGCTTCAGCTTTGGCGCATGGATTGGCATGCAGCTTTTGATGCGTCGTCCGGAAATCCGCGGTTTCATCTCGGTATCGCCGCCTGCAAACATGTATGATTTCAGCTTTTTGGCGCCTTGCCCATCATCGGGTATCATCATTCAGGGTGTGAATGACGAGGTCGTCAATCCCAACGCCGTTCAAAAGCTGGTCGATAAACTGCGCACGCAGCGCCACATCACCATTCACCATGACGAAATCCCGCGCGCCAACCATTTCTTTGAAAATGAAATGGATATGCTGATGGCGTCCGTGAACAACTATCTCGATTTCCGGTTGGACCCGAACTCACCGATTAAGTGAGTTACTTTGCTTCGGTAACAAGGCTTTTGCCTTGTTGATCGGGCACAACCCAAATCGCAACATTTGCGAAAATAACGAGCGCGGCAGCGATCATCAGCCAGATTTGCTGACTTGCACCATCACGACTCCAGCGTTTCCATGCGCCATAGAGAAGCAGGAACGCAGACAGCATGGCGATGGATAAAACGGCGTTTAACATTTTGCCTCTCTAAAGCCGGTGGATAAGCCACGCAATCGGGCAAATACCGCATAGCCTTTTGCCACGCTCTGCCATAGGGGGGAGCGTATTCCGACTCATGCTGCTACAGGATGTGCCATGCGTATCGCTATCGCCTCAGACCACGCTGCCCTTGCGCTGAAATCAGCGCTCGTCGAATATCTGCTGTCGGCAGGGCATGATGTCAGCGATCTCGGCCCGCATGATGAAAATTCGGTCGACTATCCCGATTATGGCTACAAGCTTGCCGCCGCTGTTGCCGATGGCACCGCAGAACGCGGCGTTGTCTTATGTGGATCAGGCATTGGTATTTCGATTGCGGTGAACCGCAATCCCGCCGCACGCGCCGCTTTGGTCTCCGAACCATTGTCAGCGCGGCTTGCCCGCGAACATAATGACGCAAATGTTATTGCCATGGGCGCGCGCCTGATTGGCATTGAAATGGCCAAGGCCTGCCTTGATGCCTTTTTAACAACGGAATTTGGCGGCGATCGCCACCAACGCCGCGTCGACAAACTATCCAACCCGAACACGACCAAGGAACCATCATGAGCAGTGCAGCCGTCAATGACATCCAAAATTCTGGATTTTTTACGCAAAGCCTGACGGAACGCGACCCCGAAATCGCGGGCTGGATAGCGAAGGAACTGGGCCGGCAGAAGGACAAGATCGAATTGATCGCGTCGGAAAATATAACGTCGCGCGCCGTGCTCGAAGCCACAGGTTCGATCCTCACCAACAAATATGCCGAAGGCTATCCGGGCAAGCGTTATTATGGCGGCTGCGAATATGTCGATGAAATCGAGACCATCGCCATTGAGCGCGCGAAGCAATTGTTCGGCTGTGAATTTGCAAATGTGCAGCCCAACAGCGGCAGCCAGATGAATCAGGCGGTGTTCCTCGCGCTTTTGCAGCCCGGCGACACTTTCATGGGCCTCGATCTCAACGCAGGCGGGCATTTGACCCATGGGTCGCCGGTAAACATGTCCGGCAAATGGTTCAATCCAATCGGATATGGCGTCCGTCGCGATGACCATCGGATCGATATGGACGAAGTCGCGCGCATCGCCAGAGAAAACAAGCCAAAGCTGATCATCTGCGGCGGCACTGCATATTCGCGGGGCTGGGACTGGGCGCGGTTCCGGGAAATTGCGGATGAAGTAGGCGCTTACCTTCTGGCCGATATGTCGCATATCTCCGGCTTGGTTGCAGGCGGCGCGCATAGCTCGCCTGTGCCGCACGCGCACGTCACGACAAGCACAACGCACAAATCGTTACGCGGACCGCGCTCGGGCATCATATTGACCAATGACGAGGTACTGGCCAAAAAATTCAACTCGGCAATTTTCCCGGGGCTGCAGGGTGGGCCGCTGGTGCATGTGATCGCAGCAAAGGCTGTGTGCTTTGCCGATGCGATGAAGCCAGAATTCAAAAGCTACGCGGCCAATGTCGTCGAAAATGCGAAGGCACTTGCATCTTCATTGCAGGAACAAGGGCTCGATATCGTGTCCGGCGGCACCGACAACCACTCGATGCTGGTCGACCTGCGGCCCAAAGAAGCCAAGGGCAAGCATGCCGAACATGCGCTCGACCGTGCTTCGATTACGTGTAACAAAAACTCGATCCCGTTTGATCCAGAAAAGCCGTTTGTCACGTCCGGTCTCCGCTTGGGCACGCCAGCTGGCACCACCCGTGGTTTTGGTCCGGCGGAATTCCGCCAGATCGGCAGGATGATCGCCGATGTCGTCGAAGGCCTGCGTCACAATGGCGAGGCTGGCGACGGCCAGATCGAAGCACGGATCAAGGACGAAGCCGAGGCACTTTGCGCACGCTTCCCAATCTACCCATCTTGAATTATATAGGTGACTTACCCATCTAATACACAGAAGGGAAATGACCATGGGTTTTTGTAACGCGTGTAATGCCGAATATAGCGAAGGAATGAAGTTCTGCCCGCAATGTGGCGCTAAAACGCCTGAGCAACTAGCGGCCGAAAGCTTCCCCAACCAGGCCAAGCATTATGTCGGTGAAGCCGCTGACGAATTGTGGGGCGCGACCAAGGATGCGTTTCACACCGGCAAGCATTTGGCGGATCAAGATACCGTCAAGAGAGTTGCTGGCGGTGCCGCCATCGGCGCTGCAGCCGCTGTCATTGCCCCAATCGGACTGGCAACTGGCGCATTGATTGGCGCCGGTATCGTTGCCTACCGTCACGTAAACAAGAAAAAGAATCAGGAAAAATAATTGCGCTGCCCATTTTGCGGAAACGACGATAGTCAGGTTAAGGACAGCCGTCCCACCGAAGACAATAGCGCTATCCGCAGACGGCGGCAGTGCGAAGGTTGCGGCGGTCGGTTTACGACTTTTGAGCGCATTCAGCTGCGCGAGCTATCGGTCATCAAGACCGACGGTAAGCGTGAGCCATTTGAGCGTGAAAAACTTGAACGCTCGCTTTCCGTCGCGTGCCGTAAGCGTCCGGTCGACCATGCCCAGATTGAAAAGCTCGCCTCTGCCATTCAGCGGCAGTTGGAAACCTTGGGTGAAAGCGAGATTGAGTCTAAGCGCATCGGCGAGTTCGTCATGGATGGATTAAAGGCGCTCGACAGCGTGGCCTATATTCGCTTTGCGTCTGTCTATAAAGACTTCAGCGAGGCGAAGGATTTTGAAGATTTCGCCGGGAGCGTGGTTGAAGCGGCGCAGAAATGAGTTCGCCGCCGATTATCATTCTTGTTCGTCCGCAATTGGGCGAGAACATCGGCAAAGCCGCCCGCGCCATGCTGAATTTTGGCCTGACGGAAATGCGCCTTGTCGCGCCGCGTGATGGATGGCCAAACCCGAATGCTGGCCCTGCCGCCTCTGGCGCGGACATCGTGCTCGCCAATGCACAGGTTTTTCCGACGCTTGCCGAAGCGACCGCGGACATCGCACATGTCTATGCAACGACCGTGCGCAAGCGCGGCGTCACCAAGCCGGTGATTACGCCTGAGGCAGCAGCGAAAGAAGTTGTTGGCAATACAGGACGAAGCGCAATCTTGTTCGGTGCGGAGCGTTCCGGCCTTGAAAGCGATGAAGTCAACGTTGCGCGCGCCATCATCACTGTGCCTATCAACCCAGAGTTTGGATCGCTGAACCTCGCGCAGGCGGTCATTCTGTGCGCCTATGAATGGTCAAAAACCCAATCGCTGGCCAGCCCACCCAAAACCGATCTGGAACCGCCAGCGTCACAGTTTGAGCTCGACGGCCTGATCGCGCAGCTTGATGCCATGCTGGAACCGTTAAATTACTTCACACCGGTCGATCGTGCACCCGTCACACGGCGCACCTTGCGCAACTTGCTCACAAAGCCTGCGTGGAACGCCTATGAAGTGCGAACTTTACGCGGGGTGCTGACGACATTGAACAGAATGCGACCAACCGAAAAATAGAGACTATGTAACAGCGCCCCCGCTGTTTACACCCATGCGCAACAAGGAGCATTTCATGATTAGCACTTTAGTTTTTAGTCTTTTGTTGGCCGCATCGGGTACATCAGAAGCAACGCCACGCGCCGCAGATGCAGCCGCCGAGGAAGCGCCAAAAGCAAAGCCAAAGAAGATCTGCAGAACAACCGGCCTCACCGGCAGCCGCATCGCAAAAAAGCAATGCAAGACGCAGGAGCAATGGGATCAGGCAGAATCTGCGTCTGAGCTTAGCGTCAAAGGCAAGGCCGGCACTACTATGCCGCCACAAATGGACACCGGCATTTAACGCTTAAGCGCGATTGGCATCCCACTTTTCGAGTTCGTAGGCGATGGAGGCTTCAACCAAAAGCTCCCATAAGTCGCCCACGACCTCTGCAGGAATACCAGCGTTGCGTGCGGCGTCTTTCACATTCGCCAGTACCTGTTGCTTGCGCGCTTCATCCCGAACCGCGTTGCGTTCGGTTTTAATGCGCGCTGCGGCATCCATATAGCCAAAGCGTTGCGCTAGCAGATCGACCAGCCGGGCATCGACGGCGTCAACACCTGCCCGCACGTCAACCATGTTGTCACAACTCTCGGGATTTTTTGGGCTATCAGTGCTGCTCATGGCAGCGCCTTTAAGGTTCAGCGTGCCTAAAGTCGAGCCAGATGTTGACATATGGCCGATCTGCAGCCATAGGCGCCGCTTCGCAATCGACCCTGCATTCCGGTGAAGCAGGTGTCCGGCACATGCATATGTGTCGCGCGGGACCGGAAACAACGTTGTTAGCAATTGGAGTCTTAAAATGACGAAGCGTACAAGCTCGAAGTATAAACTTGACCGCCGCATGGGTGAAAACATCTGGGGCCGTCCAAAATCACCTGTAAACAAGCGTGAATATGGCCCTGGTCAGCATGGTCAGCGCCGTAAAGGCAAGCTTTCCGATTATGGTATTCAACTGCGCGCCAAGCAGAAGCTTAAGGGCTATTATGGCGACGTAACTGAAAAGCAGTTCAAGCGTGCGTATCAGGAAGCCAGCAACATGAAGGGCGATACCTCGCAGAACCTTATCGGTCTGCTCGAGCGTCGTTTGGACATGGTTGTATACCGCGCCAAGTTCGCCCCAAC
>NZ_JBIICH010000122.1:0-6078 GCF_044239005.1 Sphingorhabdus sp.
TTGGTTTGGCGATTTTCCGACAAGCGGCTTGACCGGAACATGCCACTATAGCAGGCACGTTATATGGTCCTGTCCCGCCTGTCCTTGAATGATTTTCGCAACCATGCCGCGCTTGAGATCCGTCCCAATGCGCAGTTCATTGCACTTCATGGCTCAAATGGTGCGGGCAAGACGAACATTCTGGAGGCCGTTTCGCTATTGGTTCCGGGGCGTGGCCTTCGCCGTGCTGCCATGTCGGATATGGTCCGCGCTGGCGGTGGTGGTGGATTTGCCATCGTTGCTGAAGTGTCGGGGAATGTAATCGGAACGGGTGTGAGCGCGCAGCAGCCCGAGCGCCGCAAAGTCCGCGTGAACGAGAGTAATGCGTCGATTAACAGCCTTGCGGAATGGCTTTCGGTCATTTGGCTTACGCCCGCGATGGACCGCTTGTTTGCAGACGGTTCATCTGCACGTCGCCGGTTTCTGGACCGCCTCGTGCTGGCACTCAGTCCTCAGCATGCCCGTCACAGCAGCCGATATGAAAAGGCCATGCAGCAGCGGAACAAGCTGTTGTCGGGGACCGTGCCCGCTGACCCGCTTTGGCTGGATGCTCTTGAGCAACAGATGGTGGAGAGCGCCCACGCCATTCAAGCTGCGCGTACCGGCTTGGTTGACGCCCTGCGCGACCAATTGCAAAGCGCGCCTTCGGGGCCCTTTGCGGTTCCGCTGATCAGCCTTGTCGATAAGGCCGGCCCAGCAGAGGGCGATCTGGCCGTGATCTGGCGTAAGGGCCGCCGCCGTGACGCCGCCGCCGGGCGCACATTATTTGGTCCACATCGCGCGGACCTCGACGTCATACATAAGGATTCCGGCCAAATGGCGGAGCAGTGTTCGACCGGCGAGCAAAAAGCATTGTTGCTATCGCTCATCCTTGCGCACGCCGCGTTGGTGTCCGCGCAGCGTCAGGCACCGCCAATCCTGCTTCTGGATGAAGTTGCAGCGCATCTCGATCCATCAAGGCGCGCCGCATTATTTGCGTTACTGGCGGAAACCGGCGCGCAGGTCTGGATGACCGGAACCGAGCCCGAATTGTTCAACGGTATAGGCCCTTCTGCCCAACTGTTGCCAGTCGGGCAGAATTAGGTTCCTTACTCGGCCTTGCTGGCCTTTTTTACGACCTTCTTCTTCGGTGCCTTAGGCTTTGTAGCCTTGGGCGCAGCGGGCGTTACTTCAAAACTTGGTGCGCCGTCTTTCATGTGCACAGCGACTTCGCCGCCATGCACGAGTTTTCCAAACAGAAGCTCTTCCGCAAGCGGCTGTTTGATCTTCTCTTGGATCAGCCGTCCCATTGGCCGCGCGCCATATAGCTTGTCATAGCCACGTTCGGTGAGCCATGCGCGCGCTTCGTCGTCCAGTTTGATGTGCACATTCTGGTCGGCGAGTTGCAATTCAAGCTGCAGAATGAACTTGTCGACAACGCGCGCAACAACGTCCGTGGGCAGATAACCAAATGGCACGGTTGCATCCAGACGGTTGCGGAATTCTGGCGCAAACATCTTTTTGACGGCTTCGTCGCCAGCATCTTCCTTGCTGATGTTATTGCCGAAACCAATGCCTTCTTTCGCCATGTCGCTGGCACCGGCATTGGTTGTCATAATCAAAATGACGTTCCGGAAATCCACGGTCTTGCCATGATGGTCGGTCAGACGGCCATTATCCATGACCTGAAGTAGGATGTTGAACAGGTCAGGATGCGCTTTTTCGATTTCGTCGAGCAACAGCACACTGTGCGGGCTTTGGTCGACGGCATCGGTCAGCAAACCGCCTTGGTCAAAACCGACATAGCCAGGAGGCGCACCGATCAGGCGGCTGACGCTGTGGCGCTCCATATATTCGGACATGTCAAAACGCTTAAGCGGAATGCCAAGTATGGAGGCGAGCTGACGCGCGACTTCGGTCTTGCCGACGCCCGTGGGGCCGCTGAACAAATAGCTGCCGATGGGCTTTTCGGTGTCACGCAAGCCAGCACGGCTGAGCTTGATGGCGCTGGCAAGCACCTCAATCGCTTTGTCCTGTCCGAACACAACGCGCTTCAGATCCGCTTCAAGCGTGCCGAGCGCAGTCTTGTCGTCGCTGGACACCTGCTTTGGCGGGATGCGGGCGATGGTGGCGATAACAGCCTCAATCTCGCGCGCAGTGATGAGCTTCCGACGCTTTGACGGCGCAACCAGCATTTGCATCGCGCCAACCTCGTCAATGACGTCGATGGCCTTATCGGGCTGCTTGCGGTCATTGATGTAGCGCGATGACAGTTCAACCGCGGCCTTAATGGCTTCTGGCGTGTACTTCACCTTATGATGCTCTTCGAATGCGGACCGCAGGCCGGCGAGGATTTTGATGGTATCCTCAATGCTTGGTTCGTTGACGTCGATCTTTTGGAACCGGCGCAGCAACGCGCGGTCTTTTTCGAAATGGTTGCGGAATTCCTTGTACGTCGTCGAACCGATGCAGCGAATAGTACCGCCGGACAAAGCAGGCTTCAGCAGATTGGACGCATCCATCGCGCCGCCGCTGGTTGCACCCGCGCCGATGACCGTATGGATTTCGTCAATAAACAATATCGCGTCGGGCAGCTTTTCGAGTTCGGACACCACGGCCTTTAACCGCTCTTCGAAATCACCACGGTAGCGGGTACCGGCCAAAAGCGCGCCCATATCGAGTGAATAAATCACCGCGGGCAACAATACTTCTGGAACCTGCTTTTCAACGATACGACGCGCCAGACCTTCGGCGATGGCCGTTTTGCCCACGCCGGGTTCACCGACATATAATGGGTTGTTTTTCGACCGGCGGCACAAAATCTGCACGGTGCGATCAACCTCGGCTGTGCGGCCGATGAGCGGATCAATGCGGCCCTGCTTGGCTTTGTCGTTTAGATTGACGGTGAACTGATCAAGCGCACCCTCTTTCTTGTCCTTCTTTGCCTTTGTATCCTCAGGCTCTTCGCCCTTTTGCTCAGAACCCGTGACCGGGCGCGGCTCGGCAAGCTTGCCGTCCTTGCCAATGCCATGGCTGATATAGGAAACCGCGTCGAGGCGGCTCATATCCTGCTGCTGCAGGAAATAGACGGCGTAGCTTTCGCGTTCGGAGAACAGGGCCACGAGGACATTGGCGCCCGTCACGACATCTTTGCCCGAGCTTTGCACGTGCAATATCGCGCGCTGAACGACGCGTTGGAAACCGCTGGTGGGGGAGGGGTCTACCTTGCCTTCGACCCGCAAGCTTTCGAGTTCGGTGTCGAGATAGGTGATGATGATGTCGGATAGCTCGCCCAGGTCGACGCCGCATGCCTGCATGACCTTTGCCGCATCAGCATCATCGATGAGCGCGAGCAGCAAATGTTCAAGCGTCGCATATTCATGCGCACGGTCGCCTGCGTGTTTCAATGCGTTGTGAAGCGTTGCTTCCAGCGACTCCGCAAATGATGGCATGTTATCGTCTCCCTTAAATGAGTCGCTGTCGCTTGAGCACTATATTGGCGCGGCCTTCTTTGCTTTCAAGCAACATGAGGCAGATAACGGTTTTCATCCCCAGATTCTTAATCCTGTGGGACCGATTTGCGCCATCGGCCGATTATTTTTTGAACAAAGCGTCGGCAACAGTGCGATGTTTGCTGGCAAAGGCTATCTTGCCCTCACAGCGCGCAATTTCCGCCTTCAATGCAGCGATGCGGGTTTCAAGTTCCGCAACAGAAAGGGCATCAATATCTTGCTTCACAAGATTATTGAGTGGGTCGTCCCGGCGTAACGGTAGATTGTCGTCGATTTCCATGGTTCATATTTTACCCATGAGCTGTTGCTGTCAATATGATGCTTCCCTAAAAGGCATCTCAATTGACATGGGGATGCAATACACATGGAAAAACTGCCTGAATTGATGACGGCGATCGAAATTTCGACGCCGGGTGGCCCTGAAGTATTGATCGCGGCAGAGCGGCCAGTGCCAAGCCCTGGCGATGGTGAGCTGCTTTTGAAGGTTGCCTTTGCCGGCGTAAACAGACCCGATGTCATTCAACGCAAGGGTCTATATCCGCCGCCGCCAGGCGCGAGCGATCTGCCCGGGCTGGAAGTATCGGGCATTGTTGTTTCGGTCGGTGCGGGCGTGTCCCGCGAGCTTTTGGGCACGCGCCAATGTGCGTTGGTATCGGGCGGCGGATATGCCGAATATTGCATCGCCCGCGCCGACGTTTGCTTGCCCGTTCCAGCGGGAATGGAAATGGCGCAAGCCGCGGCATTGCCGGAAACGCTGTTCACCGTGTGGCACAATGTGTTTGAACGTGGCTACGCGGCGTCCGGCGAAACGATCCTCATCCATGGCGGCACAAGCGGCATTGGAACCATGGCGATCAAATTGGGCAAATTGTTTGATCTCAATGTCATTGTGACCTGCGGTTCGGACGACAAATGCGCCGCCGCAAAGGCAATCGGCGCGGATCATGCCATAAATTACAACAGCACAGATTTTGTCGCTGAAGTAAAAACGATTACCAACGCCACGGGCGTGCATCTTGTCCTCGACATGGTCGCAGGTCCTTATGTTGCGCGCAATCTTCAGTGCCTGCGCGAAGATGGCCGCCATGTGACCATTGCCGTTCAAGGCGGGATGACCGCTGACCTCAATATGGCCTATATCATGTCCCGCCGGTTGATGCTGACCGGATCCACGCTACGCCCGCGCACAAAAGAGTTTAAGGCTTTGCTGGCGCAGGAAATATCAACAACGGTTTGGCCAATGGTGTGCGACGGCGCGTTGCGGCCCGAAATGGACCGGATATTCCCGTTGGCCGATGCCGCTGGCGCACACGCCTATATGGAATCCGGCGCGCATGTCGGCAAAATTCTGCTCGAAGTTTAGGTCCTGACCCTAAGCGGATGGTGGCGGTAAGCCATCCAGCCATGCTTTTACATCGGCAGCGCTCTTCTCCGGAATTTCTTCCATGGGGATGTGGCCGACGCCGGGATAAATAATCAGCTTGGATTGCGGCAAGGCGTCCGCGAACCACCGCGCAGCACTCACGGGGATGAGGTTATCCTCTTCTCCCCACATGATCATCGCGGGCACCTTGATCGCCGCCAGCTTCTCTGTGTTGCCACCGCGCATGTTTTGCACGTTGGCAAAGCGTTTCATGGTCGCTTCGCGGTTGCCAGGATAGCGGTTAAGCTCCCAATAGCGGTCGACAAGCTTTGCGTCGATTTTCGATTGAACGCTCATCGATGTTTTGACACTGGATTCAAAAATGCTGCGTGGGGCAATAAAGCGCGCGGCCTCTTTGATAACCGGCATCCGCATCAAACGGAAACCGATTGGTATATTGCCAGATTTGGCCGAAGGCTGCCCGCTGGCATCCACCAGCAACATCGCTTCGACCTTTTCGGGGTGCGTGAGTGTGTACATCCATGTGACGCCGCCACCCATTGAGTTGCCGCCGATTATGGCCTTTTTGACATTAAGCCGCGTCAGCAATCTGTCGACGACCCCGACATACGTCGCGCTGTCATAGGTACCGGATGGATTTTGCCCGGTAAGACCATGGCCGGGAAGGTCCATCGAAATGATACGATATTCCTTGCCCAATATCTGGACCCATGGCTCCCACGTATGCAGCGACGCGTTCGATCCGTGGATGAGGACAAGAACACGGCCGTCCCGATTGCCTTCATCGCGATAATGAACGCGCAGTCCGGGTTCCAGTTCAGCAAAGCGCGATGCGCTGCTGCTATATTTGGTTTCCATCGCTGCAGCATCGGTATCGGGCGCATATCCCCAGATAAAGACCGCGGCCACCGCGATCACGAGCACAATAACGAGCCATTTGATAAGACGTTTCATTTCTTTCCCCAATCCGTTGCTGGATTGCATGCCAGACGGGCAATGTGCAAGCCCCCACGCGCATTGCCGCTTGCCGATGCGGCAAAGTTCGCCTAATGCGCTGTTCAAGATTTTCAGGCCGCTCCGTAAGGGGCGGCCCTTATTATTGGAGCAAAAGACATGGCCACCCCTTTGATGCCACATGCGACTGCCGCTTGGTTGGTCGACAAT
>NZ_JBIICH010000123.1:0-6025 GCF_044239005.1 Sphingorhabdus sp.
CGGCAGCGTCTGGTCACTTTTCGGCCGGTCCTGCCGGGGCACGTCATTTTAAGCAAAGTCAGGGACCGCATATGACCCGCCGCCGCAAAATATACGAAGGCAAGGCCAAGATTCTTTATGAAGGTCCTGAACCCGGCACGCTCATCCAATATTTCAAGGATGATGCGACCGCCTTCAATGCCCAGAAAAAGGGAACGATTTCCGGCAAGGGCGTCATTAACAACCGCGTCTCAGAGCATGTTTTCACGCGCCTGAGCCATATTGGCATTCCCACCCACTTCATCCGCCGTCTGAACATGCGTGAGCAGCTCATCCGGCAAGTTGAAATCGTGCCGATCGAAGTGATTGTGCGCAATGTCGCTGCGGGCACTTTGTCCAAACGGCTGGGCATCGAAGAAGGCACACCCCTGCCCCACACATTGCTGGAATATTGCTACAAAGACGACAGCTTGGGCGATCCGCTTGTAGCCGAAGAACATATCGCATGCTTCGGTTGGGCCACGCAGGAGGAAATGCAGGACATTTCTTCGATGGCGATCCGCATCAACGATTTCATGTGCGGCATGTTTGCGGCGATTGGCATTCGATTGGTGGACTTTAAACTGGAGTTCGGCCGACTGTTTGACGGCGATTTTTCACGCATCATTTTGGCGGACGAAATCAGCCCCGATGGATGCCGCCTTTGGGACATCGAAACCGGCGAAAAGCTTGATAAGGATCGCTTCCGCCGTGATTTGGGCGGTGAAGCCGAAGCCTATCAGGAAGTGGCGCGCCGTCTGGGCCTGATGCCCGATGAAAGCGAAGGCGCTGTGCTCGATATGGTTAGCCATAGGCTACGTAAAGGCAAGTAACACAAGAATTTACATCTTTGCATCTTGCTATCGGCGGCTTTCTCTGGACAAAGTCGATCGATGAACAAGAGACTTTTACTTGTATTGGCGGTGGCTACCTCGGTTGTAGGCACACCCGCTTTGTCCGCTGCGCCGCAAGAGAAAACGAAAGTCGAGGGTACGGAACGCACCGCACCCTGGAATGCGGAGACGTCCGACCTCGAACCAGACCCAAGCATCATTTACGGGCGGCTGCCCAATGGTCTGCGCTACGCCATTCGCCCGAACCAGCGCCCCCAGAATCAGGTGCTTGTGCGCATGACCATCGACTTCGGGTCAGCGGCAGAGGCGGAGGACGAGCAGGGTCTTGCGCATTTCATCGAACATATGGCGTTCAACGGCAGCACCAACGTGCCCGAGGGCGAGATGGTCAAAATGCTTGAGCGGCTTGGCCTCTCCTTTGGCGCCGATACGAATGCGTCAACGGGGTACACACGGACCGAATATAAGCTCGATTTGCCGAAAGCCGACCCGCGCCTGATTGAGCGCGCTTTGTTCCTGATGCGCGAGACCGCGGGCAATATCTCGTTTAACCCCGCAGCGGTTGATCGTGAACGTGGGATCGTATTAGCGGAGAGACGCGAGCGCGAAAATTTCGCGTTTCAAAGTTGGCGGGCTGCCAACAATCTCTATTATCCCAACACCTATTTTTCGACACGCTACCCGATTGGGCTATCCGAAATCCTCGAAACCGCACCTGCGGACCGGTTGAAGGCGCTGTATCGCAAATATTACCGGCCAGACCGGATCAAGATCATCATTGTCGGACCAGTGGACCCCGTTGCGATTGAGCGCGAATTGGCGAACAAATTCGCTGATTGGCAGGTCACAGCACCACCCTTGGGTAACCTTGACCGGTGCGAACTCGATACGACACGTGGCGTGTCTGCCGCAAGTTTTACCCATCCTGAAATCAATGAAGCCATTGCCGTTCAACAGTTTTTCAAGGACAAACCTCGGCCCGATACCGTCGAACGGGCGATGATTGAACTCAAGATGCAAATTGCATCGGCCATCATTTCCCAGCGGATAAGCCGCCGGTCGCGTTCAGAGGACGTTCCTTTTCTAGGCGGTGGTGTAAACTTTACCTTAGGTATCTGCGACAATTATGCCGCCGTCAGCTTTAGCGCAGGCGGCAAAGACGGCAGTTGGCGGGCGTTGCTGCCATTTACAGAACAGGCTGTCCGGCAAGCCCTGCAATATGGTTTTGACGACACCGAAGTTGCCGAGCAGATAAAGCGCCTCGACACCTCTTATGAAAACAACGCCAAGGCAGAGGGCACAGAGCAAAGCGCTTCGATCGCCAACGCATTGGTCGGACTTGACGATGACGCCTATAATTCAGACGCCTACCGGTTGCTGCTATGGCGCCAATTGCGTCCGTTCATGACGAAAGCTGCCGTAAATGCAGAGTTCGCAAAATGGTTTGGCCAAATGGCGGCACCGCAAATTTTTCTATCCACGAAGCAGACGTCAGGGACGTCTTCCGATGATATCTTGGCCGCCTATGCGGCAAGCCGCGCGGTTGCGGTGGCGGCACCCGTCGCGCGCGCAACGAGCGCATTTGCCTATACGGACTTTGGCCCCGCCGGCACCGTCGTTGCAGATACAGTCATCCCCGACCTTGGCATTCGCACAATCCGCTTTGCCAATGGCGTTTTGCTGAACCTCAAAAAAACCGATTTTGAGGACAATCGCGTGCGATATTCCCTGCGGATCGATGGCGGACAATTGCATTTTGCGAAGGACGCAGCGGTGTTGGCTTGGCTGATGTCCGGCGCGTATGTTTCCGGCGGTCTTGCGGCGCATGATTTTGAAGATCTGCGCTCCTTGCTTGCCGGGACAACCGTCACACCCGCATTCGGGGTAGCTGAAGACTATTTCGGCGGCACTGGTGCCGTCGCACCTGTGGACTTGGAACGCCAGTTGCAGGTGATGGCCGCGTACACGAAATATCCGGGCTATGCCGACAGTGCCCTCCGCTTGTTCCGCCGCCCATTGCCAGAAATCTACGCGCGGCTGGACGCAACTCCCGGATCGGCATTGAGCATCGCCATGGCGCGAATCATGACGGACAATGACCCCCGCTTTGCGCTTGCGCCGCTTGAAGTGGTCCAAGCGGCCGATTTTTCGCAGCTGAAATCTGCGTTGGGCGATGCCTTGATCCAGAACAGGATGGAAATCGCAATCGTCGGCGACCTCGACGAAGCCGCCACAATTGCCGCTGTTGCCCGCACTTTTGGCGCTATGCCCACCCGGACGGGCACGGCAGATATGACAGCTCAGGACGCACGCTGGAGCACGGCCAGCGGGAATTTCGATATCCCGCACAAGGGTGAAGCCAATCAGCTGGGGTGGCGCCGGATTTGGCCCACCACGGGTGACCGCGACCAGAAACTGACGCAGTCGATGGACCTGTTGGCACGTGTCGTAACCCTTCGCCTTACGGACGAATTGCGGGAAAAGCTGGGCGCGACATATGGTGTGCAGGCAGGATCAGAGATGTCGGATGTCTATCGCGACCGTGGTGCATTTTCGATTTCGACAGCAGGCGACCCCAAGGACCTCGCCGCCATCGAAAATACGGTTGATCTGGTCATGACGGAAATCGTGAAAGCGCCCGTTGACAGCGACCTGTTTGAACGCGCACGCAAACCTGTGCTCGAAAGCTATGCCGACTGGAAAAAGCGCAACCCGACATGGCTGGGTTTTGCGGCAGAAGCGCAAACCAATCCCGACAGGCTGAACCGGTTTCGGCAGAGCGAAAAAACGTTCAATTCGATTACTGCGCAGGATTTATGGGCACTGGCCAAGCAGTATCTCGGCAAGCCCGCGCAGTTCACATTCCGCGCGTTACCAGACGCGGCAATTGCCAAACCTATCATGGCGACGTCCAATCCGTAAAAGCGCCGTACGGAACGCGCTTAAATTCCTGTTGGGCGTGAGCTTACCCTTGAATCGCGCGGCGCGCCTTCTATAGGAAAGGCGAACAACCAAGCAGATAGGGCCCACATGAAAACCCGTATTTTTGTCACTCTGAAGAACGGCGTGCTCGATCCGCAAGGGAAAGCCATTCACCACGCGATCGAAGGCCTTGGGTTTTCGGGCGTTCATGATGTGCGGGCGGGCCGCCTGATTGAGATTGAACATGAGCCTGGTCTGTCCAAGGCTGATCTGGAATCCATGTGCACCAAATTGTTGGCCAATATGGTCATTGAGAATTTCGAAATCGAGCAAGCATGATGCGCGCTGCCGTCATTCAATTTCCCGGATCGAATTGCGACCGTGACATGGCGGTTGCCATTCGTGACATCACCGGCGCGGATACAAGCTTGGTGTGGCACCGCGAAAGCGTATTGCCAACGGGACTAGACCTCATCGCAATTCCGGGCGGTTTTTCTTATGGGGATTATCTGCGTTCTGGTGCAATGGCGGCGCGTTCGCCCGTGATGCAGGCGGTCATTGCCGCTGCGGGTCGCGGCGTCCCGGTGCTCGGTGTCTGCAATGGCTTCCAGATTTTGACCGAAGCGGGGCTGCTTCCCGGCGCATTAATGCGCAACGCGGGCATCCGTTTCGTCTGCCGCACGGTCGGCCTGACCGTCGAAAACAGCCAATCCATGTTCACCAGCGGATATTCAGCCGGTGAAAAAATCCACATTCCGGTGGCCCATCATGACGGCAATTTCTTTGCCGATGATGCGACGCTTGATCGCTTGGAAGGCGAAGGCCGCGTTGCGTTTCGCTATGCTGAGCCCGTCAACGGGTCAGCGCGCAACATTGCCGGTGTTCTCAATGACGCAGGTAATGTTCTTGGCATGATGCCGCATCCCGAACGGATGATTGAGGCCATGCAGGGTGGATCAGACGGCCGCAGATTATTTGAGGGGCTGATCCGCGAAATCGCCTAATAAATCGGGTGTTGCGTCAGATTTTTTGGCGCGCGGAAACATAAACCGACCCAAAAGTAAGATTATCGTCGGCCAAAACATGGTATTGTAAAGATCGTGCATCGCGGCATCGATTGTCGCCTCGCCCGGCGCTTGACCCTGCAGATCGGTATATTCGTTGAACAATTCGGCGACGAGCACGATCAACCAGCACCAAATACTGTCGGGCCTGCGGCGCAGGACCATTGCTGAACCAAATAATATCAACAATGATGCATGGATATGCATCGCATCGTTGGTCAGTCCAACCGCGTCAATCAGGCGTATTTTATAGCCGATCCAATATTCGGATAGCTGCTCCAAATAATCCTGCATGACGTCCTAAACTTTGGTTTTGAAGGGCGAAAAATTCGTGCCCTCGTCGAAAATATCGACGCCCTCTTTGCGCTTTAACCAGCCTACCACGACATATGTTAGGGGGGTCAACACAACTTCCCAGCCCACTTTCAGCAGCCAGTTGGTAATCATAACGCTGACGACCTGTTCTTGGCTCCATAGGCCCCAAAAGGCGAGTGGGTAAAATATGATGCTATCGACGCCCTGCCCCACGACGGTCGACCCAATGGTGCGCGACCACAGATGCTTGCCGCCTGTCCATATTTTCATGCGCGCCATGACATAGCTGTTGACGAACTCACCCGCCCAAAATGCGGTGATGGACGCAATCACTATCCGCCATACTTGTCCAAATACGCTTTCATAGGCGGCTTGGCCTTCCCAACCTGGCGCTGGTGGCAAGGCAACGACAACCCAGCTCATGAAAGCCATAAACAACAGGGCAGCAAAGCCGGCCCAGATGACGCGCCGTGCGCGGGCATAGCCATAAACTTCGGTCAGGACGTCGCCGATGACGTAGCCAAGCGGGAAAAACAATATCCCTGCCCCGAATATCCATTGCTCCCCGTTTATGGTCACCGCGGCCGGTTTTGCCGCGCCAATGATGTTGGACAGCAGCAAAATGGCCACAAATGCGGCCATGACGAAATCATAATAGCGGAACTGGCGTCCGGCGACGGCACTTGCGCTTTCGGTTACAACGGGAGCATCTTGCATAAAATGACATAAGCAGCTTTGCGTTCGCAGGCAAAGCCGTTATTGCGCCTCTCAGCGCGCGCCCTTAGCTCAGCTGGATAGAGCGCGAGACTTCTAATCTTGAGGCCACAGGTTCGACTCCTGTAGGGCGCGCCA
>NZ_JBIICH010000124.1:0-5983 GCF_044239005.1 Sphingorhabdus sp.
GCAATCCCGGGATTGCCCGGCGTGGCAAAGAGTGTATCGCAATTTGGCGATTGCGCGAGCTTCCACGCCAGCGCATGTTCGCGTCCACCCGATCCGATGAGCAAGATATTCATGTCCGCAAATGACCCCTTTGAAAATGCTGACCCGCAAGTTGCCCGCCTGTTAGCCGAGGAGCGGCCCGGCGACAATGCCCAGGCCATGAGTGTGTCGGAGTTATCGCTGGCGTTAAAGCGCACGGTTGAGGACCGGTTCGGCCATGTCCGCGTGCGCGGGGAGATTTCGGGCTTTAAGCGCGCCGCGTCGGGCCATATTTATTTTTCGCTCAAAGACGAAAATGCGCGGCTGGATGCGGTCATGTGGAAAGGTGGGGCGGCGCGCCTGCCCTTCGCCCCTGAAGACGGGCTGGAGGTTGTCGCCACGGGCAAATTGACGACCTATGCGGGCCGCTCGAACTATCAAATCGTGGTCGAGAGCCTTGAAGTCGCAGGCGAAGGCGCGATGATGCTTTTGTTTGAAAAGCTAAAGGCGCGGCTCGCCGCCGAAGGTTTATTCGCACCGGAACGCAAGAAAAAGCTGCCGTCACTGCCGCGTACAATTGGCGTCGTAACCTCGCCCACCGGCGCAGTCATCCGTGATATCCTGCACCGTCTTGCCGATCGCTTTCCAAGCCATGTGATCGTGTGGCCCGTATTGGTGCAAGGGGAAGGCGCCGCCGCCCAAATCGCACGTGCGGTGAATGGATTTTCCGCAATGCCCCATGACGGCCTCACGCACCGCCCTGACCTCGTCATCGTGGCGCGTGGCGGTGGGTCCATTGAGGACCTATGGGCCTTTAATGATGAGGCTGTGGTCCGTGCCGTCGCAGATTGCACGATACCCATCATATCGGCAGTCGGGCATGAAACCGATACAACGCTCTGCGACTTTGCCGCAGATTTGCGGGCGCCGACGCCTACGGCCGCGGCCGAAATTGCCGTTCCCGTGCGCAGCGATTTGCTGCAACGCGTGGGGCAATTCGGACTGCGCATGTCCAACATGATACGCAAAAAGGTCGACCTTGCGGCTGAACGGCTTGAGGCGCAGCGCCGTCTGATGCCGCGTCTGTCAGACCTTGCCGCCCCGCATCAGCAGCGCACAGACGACCTGTCCGAACGGCTTCGCCAATCGCTTCGGACCAGAATTGGCAAGGCTGAAGTGGCTTTTTCAGCGCCCGCGATGATGCTGCACCCGCGTCTTTTGACAAGGCGCGCCGAGCAAGGGCAGCAGCGCCTTGATGCGTTGACGCGGCTTGTGAGCACATTGCATCCCGAAGCCCCGCTTAAGCGCGGCTTTGCGCGCGTGACCGATGCGAACGGCAAAACCATCATGACGCGGGAAGCCGCGGTGAAAGCGGGTGACGTGACGTTGCGGTTTGTCGATGGCGAAGTCGGCGGGCAAGTAAGTGGCGGACCTGCACCGCGAATGTCCCCGGCGAAATCAGCAAAAGCGGCTGTCGATCAAGGCAATTTGTTTGACGGGTAAAGCCGTGCATTGCCCATTCAGTATCGATGCGCCATAATGTCCACATGTTGATGTCTTCCAAGAACAAAGTCGCCCGCCTGCATTATATGGCAAACAGTTTTCGTATGCTGACCGCAGGCGACCATGTCGTGTGCGCCGAAACGGGACAGGCCATTCCGTTGGAAGAATTGCGCTATTGGAGCGTCGTCAAACAGGAACCCTATGTCAGCGCGGATGCATCCGTTCGCGCGACGATGAAAAAGGGTTAATGGATTGCAGCGTTCCGGCTGGATTTTTTTAGCCGCGCTCGCGGGAATGTCCGCGCAGCCATTAAGCGTAGCGGCTGCACCGACAGCAAACATGCAACAGTCAACTGCCCCCACAGATTTCTGGATGTCTGCGCCAGCGATACAAGGGGGTCTCGTCATCGCGCGTGCGCCACGCGGTGCATCGTCCGTCACGCTTAACGGCGTTGCCCTGCCGCTGACAGCCGACGGCTTTTTCCTGATGGGTTTTGACCGCGACGCCGAAAACAGCGCGATCCTGACCGCCACATTCGCCGATGGTCGAACGCTGGATCGCACGTTGGCGGTAACACCGGGCAACTGGCGGATTGAAAATGTTTCTGCCAACCCCACGGGCGGCGCAAAAACAACCGCAGAGTTTGAAGCAAGACGCGGCGCCGAGCTTGCCCGCATAAATGCAGCGCGGGCCAAAACCACGCTTGGTAATGGCTGGCGGCAGGCATTCATTCGCCCTTTGGCTGGCCGGACGTCTGGCCTATTTGGCGCGCAGCGTATCTATAACGGGATACCCGGCAGCTATCATAGCGGCATGGACATTGCTGCGCCAAATGGGACACATTTTGTCGCGCCGGCGGACGGTGTCGTCACGCTTGCGGCCACAGATGCCTTCACGCTGGAAGGGCATTTGCTGATGATTGATCATGGCATGGGCTTAAACAGCGCATTTTTACACTGCTCCGAACTGCTCGTAAAAGAAGGCGACTATGTGAAGCAGGGGCAAGTCATCGGACGCGTTGGCGCGACGGGACGGGCAAGCGGCCCGCATCTGCATTGGGGCATGAAATGGAACAATGCGCGCGTTGATCCAAAGCTCTTGATACCCGCAATATAAGCGGCCTTAAACGGGCAGACTGAACCACAGCAGATGCGTGACGGGAAGAACGACACGCCCGCAAGCTAAGCCAGCGGTAACGAGGATTTTATCTTGCATGTCGTCTGCACAAAGAAAAACACCCCAGCCATAAGCCGGGGTGTTTAGGGTGCCGGTCTAATGGTGGGGGGGGGGAGACCGGCGGGGTAAACTGTTTTACGCGAACCTTCGCGCAGGATTATGTCATTCAGATAAGGCAAACGTCGATCAAAAAACTTTGTTCCCGAAAAACTATGCTGCTTCGGAATTTATATCGATTTCGCGATGCATCAGCAGCGCCTGACCGATGGTTGCAATGACCGTTGCGGGCTCAAACGGCTTTGTAATCAGATATGTCGGTTCTGGGCGCTCGCCAGTAAGTAGCCTTTCCGGGAACGCGGTGATGAAGATCACTGGCACGGTCTGTTCGGCCAGAATATCCTTTACGGCATCTATACCGCTTGAGCCGTCCGCAAGGCTGATGTCAGCCAAAATCAGTTCAGGCCGTTCATCGCGGGCCATTGCAACTGCTTCTGCGCGTGTCCGGACGATTGCGATCGCTTCATGCCCCAGATTTTCGACGATCTGTTTGATATGCAATGCAATGATCGTTTCATCTTCAATAATGAGCACGCGCGCACAAAGCGCATCTTCTATGGCACTACGGGCAGCGACAACATGGCTGTGTACGTCGGATTCCGAAATGCCCAATATTTTGGCCACTTCATGTGCCTTAAATCCTTCAACCGTGGACAAAAGCAGGCTCTGACGGCGCTTTATCGGAAATTCGGCGATGACACCGCTGCGGCCGCGTGATTGGAGCGGCACGATCATGCCGCTACGCCAAATGCGGTGAAATGTTCTGAACAACTCCGTCTTAACCGGTGCTGCCTCATCCCACTCTTCGGGTGCTTCCAACAACGCTTCGAGCGTTTCGCGAACTGCTGCGTCTCCCAATGTCTGTGACCCCGTCAGAGCACGTGCGTAACGCCGTAGGTATGGCAATTGCGTTGCCAGTTGTTGCCTAAATGACATGATCACTCCCTTTGTTATCCAATGCTATACGCTTGAAACGCTTTTTTGTTCCCTGCGATGGAACATTATCTCGCGTTGTGACTTTATCGCATATGAAAATGCATCAGTTTCAGCCCCGTCCATGGTATTGAACCATGGGAATTCCTTCAGGCCATGGTCACCCGGAGGCGGTCAGATTTTCCGATGCAGTAAGCACCTGGGAGGGTCAATTAGTGAGCAGTAATAAGGGCAAGCAACCGCTTGACGCGATTGGTGAAGACATGGATTTTGAATTCGACCCTTTGACTGCTGCACTGCGTCAAATGCATGAGAGCGTTGCCAATGAACCTATCCCTGACGATTTTTTGAACCTGCTGGATATGATTGACGCAAAGATGTCGGCGTCGAAGAAGTTCCAGTGAGTAGTTCCGCGACGGAACCGATCCCTAGGTCCGCAAAGTCGGATGCTTCGGCTGATTTTCGTGCACAAATGATCGCGATTATTCCGTCGTTACGTGCGTTTGCGCGTGGCCTGTGCGGAAATCGGGAGCTTGCCGATGATCTTGCGCAAGAGGCAATGATGCGGGCGTGGGCCGCGCATGAAAGCTTTACCCCAGGCACCAACTTTCGCGCCTGGATGTTCATGATATTGCGCAACCAGTTTTACACGACGATGCGTAAAAATGCGCGCATGACGAGTTGGGATCCGGAGGCAGCAGAACGGCTGTTGGTCGAGGCTCCGCCGCAGCAGCACCATATCCATATGCAGGATGTTGAAAAGGCGTTGCAAAAATTGCCCGCGGAGCAGCGCGAAATCCTGATGATCGTTGGTGCAGGTGGTGCGAGCTACGAAGAGGCGGCCGAAATCACGGGTTGCGCTATTGGAACGGTGAAAAGCCGACTTGCGCGTGGCCGCGTTGCCTTGACCGCGCTCATCAATGGGCCTGATGAACCACTGCGCGTGAAAGCAGCGCCACGCAAACGCGCGAAGGAAGCGGCAAAAGATATTCCACAACCCAAACCAAGCACATGACCATAAAGCGCCTTTGCTGAGAGCTTCATTGGCATTTAATCGACCTTTGGCATGCGGCGGCAATAAAATGGCCCGCCAGTTTCCCGGCGAGCCTTTTTATTCGACTAATCCTGGCGTTTTATTTGTCTTGCTTGTCGGCAGCATCTTCCATCGCGTCAGCCTTTGCGTCGCCCTTTTCACGGACCGCTTGTGCATCGGCTTCCATTTTGTTTTCGGTGGCCGTATCCATGCCGTCGACTTTTGTGTCAGTCGCATCGGCTTTTTCTTCCATAGCGTCTGCTTGGACTTCCGCGTTCTCACGAACGGCATCAGCCTGATCTTCTTGTGCATTTTCGGTTGCTCCGTCACATGCGCCAAGTGTGGCAAGCGACAAAGACGCGGCGAAAATCATAATGGACTTTTTCATAGATATTTCCCTCTGTTCAAAATTAACGGACGCTACCGCGACGTAAGAGATTAACGATCGCCAATAGAACCACCGCGCCAAGGAACGATGCGATCAACGACCGGATGTCGAAGGCACCGCTGGTCACAGGCGCGCCGCCGATAAGTGGCGTGATGATGAAGCCTGCAAGGAAGGCACCTACAATGCCGACGATGATGTTCAGGAAAATGCCTTGTTGACCGTCGGTACGCATTACGATGCTGGCAAGCCAGCCCAAGATACCGCCGACAACCAAGAGAATAATGATGTTCATGTTCGTTCTCCCTTTCAGAGTGCGGGGAAAACAGTGCTCGTGCCGATTGGTTCCAGCTTTACGTCCAAATCGTTCAATCGCCCTTAATGGAAGGTGTAGCGCGGAACGATGCCTCTGCCGACTTGTTAACATTCATTGAGCAAACCCAAGTCACCAGGAAAGCGAACATCATGGCCAATTCAGATACGCAGAAGAAATCGATGAACAATAGTAACAACGGATCCGCGCAAGGCACGGCAACCAATAAAAGTAAGTCGAGCCAAGCGTCGCGTCCAAAGACCGCGACCAAATCCGCCAAAAGCCGAGGGGGTCATGCAAAAGGTCAACGCACATCGCGGCTGCCATCTTGGTTCGGCACCGTTGCCTCGGTAGTAGGCGCAGTCGTCGCCGTTGGCGCAGGCCTATATGCCACCCGTAATCAATGGTTGCCGAAGGCTGAAGAGTGGAAGAATGAATTTTCCGCAGCGTTCGCAAATGACGAAACCGACCGAGAAAATTTCGATCAAACGCGCCCCGCTGGGGCTAAATTCATGCGGGATAATCCCGGTGACGATTGGGGCGATGTTGATGACATGTCAGATGC
>NZ_JBIICH010000125.1:0-5975 GCF_044239005.1 Sphingorhabdus sp.
ATGGTTCAGCCGCGTTGGCGATATAGCCATCGGTAAGCAGCATGACGGGCGTCATATACTCGACCGCAATCCGCACCGCTTCCACCGCGCAGTCAAAGCAATCAACCGGCGAGCGCGCTGCAATCACTGGCATCGGTGCATCACCGTTGCGGCCATACACCGCCTGATACAGATCGGACTGCTCGGTCTTGGTTGGCAGACCCGTCGAAGGGCCGCCACGCTGGCTGTTGACGATCACCAAGGGAAGTTCGGTCATGATGGCAAGGCCCATAGCCTCACCCTTCAACGCGATGCCGGGACCAGACGAGCTGGTAACGCCCAACTGACCTGCATAGCTTGCGCCAATGGCCGAACAAATCGCGGCAATTTCATCTTCTGCCTGGAATGTGGTGATCCCATATTCTTTCAAGCGGCTGAGGTGATGCAAAATCGCGGATGCTGGCGTGATGGGGTATCCGCCGAAGAACATCTTGAGGCCAGCGAGTTGTGCGCCAGCGACCAGGCCATAAGAAATGGATTCGGCTCCCGTCACCGTCCGATAAAGACCGGCGGGCGCAGGTGCGGCATCGACATGATATTGCTTCAGCGGTCCGGCCAATTCAGCTGTCTCACCATAAGCATGGCCAGCATTCAGCGCCGCGATATTGGCGTCGGCCAAAACCTGATTCTTGGCAAATTTCGCGTTCAGCCAATCGATGATAGGCTGACGATCACGATCAAACATCCACAAAGCAAGACCAAGCGTCCACATATTCTTACAACGCAACGCGTCTTTGTTGCCCATGCCAAACGGCTTGACGGCTTCCAGCGTCAGCCCGCTGATATCGAACGCCAGCACCTGCCATTTCGCAAGGCTGCCATCTTCAAACGGGTTGGTGGCATATTTGGCTTTATCGAGGTTGCGTTGGTTAAACTCGCCTGTGTCGGCGATAATCAAACCGCCTTCGCGCAACGACCCGACATTGGTTTTCAGCGCGGCGGGGTTCATCGCGATCAGCACGTCCGGCTGGTCGCCAGCGGTATCAATTGCGGACGAACCAAAGTTAATCTGAAACGCCGAAACACCGAAAAGCGTGCCGATTGGAGCGCGGATTTCGGCAGGAAAATCAGGGAATGTCGCAAAGTCATTGCCCGCCAGTGCCGAAGACAGCGTAAACTGCCCTCCGGTCAACTGCATGCCGTCGCCGCTGTCCCCGGCAAAGCGCACAACGACTGCCTCGCTTTGCACTGGAGTATGTCCGCTTGTCTGTTCGTCTTTGAATGCCGTAGCCATGCGTTCTAGCCCGTCTTTAATTGCAACTTTATTGCCTTTTCGCCTAATCCCATTCGCCGCGCACTGCAATGTTAGAAAAACTATCGGTGGATATGCTGGACGCATTGCCCAAGCCACCCTAGGAAGCGACAGAAATGGAGAACGCGATGACCGATACCCCCCCTTATGTGCGCCCCGATGTCGCATTGTTTCTGCAATTTCTGAACGCGGTACCCGGCCCTAAATTTTGGCAAGTGCCCGTTGATGACGCACGCGCGATGACCGCTGCGATGCGCGACGTTGCCGATGCACCCGTTGGCGAACTGGCGGTTATCCGTGATTTATCGATTCCCGGACCCGCCGGAGCCATCCCTGCGCGATTATATGACAGCCGCGAAGAGCGCGAAGCCGGCCCTGTCATGGTGTTTTACCATGGCGGCGGATTCGTTATCGGCAGCCTGTACACCTACGATCCATATTGCGCAGAAGTTGCGCGCCTCCTCGATTTGCCGGTCATCTCTATCGATTACCGGCTGTCACCCGAACATCCATTCCCTGCCCCAGCCGAAGATTGTGAAGCCGCAACGCGCTGGATTGCGACAAGTCCTGCTGAGCTTGGACGGCAAGTAACTGGACTGATTCCCTCCGGCGACAGTGCTGGCGGAAACTTAGCGATTGTAACCACCATGGCGCTTCGCGACCGTCCGGCCGCCGTGCCTGTTTTGGTGCAACATCCGATTTACCCCGTCGTCACGCTCGATGCTGACTGGCCGAGCATGCGCGAATTTGCCAACGGCTATTTGCTAACCGACGAAGCAATGGCCTATTTCGGCGAAGGCCACGCAGCAACGCCCGGAGACTATCGTTCCGAGCCGTTGAATTTCAGCCAGCAGGGCATGCCACCGAGCCTTGTCACCACGGCAAGCCTTGATCCGTTGCGCGACCAAGGCATCGCATATGTTGAAAAGCTGAAACAGGACGGCGTGCGCGTCGAACATCGCAGTGCCGAGGGCAATATTCACGGACATATCAACATCCGTCAGGCCATCCCCTCCGCCCAATCGGACATAGAGGGCAATATCGCCGCGCTGAAAGACCTGCTTGCAGAAGTGGTGGCAACAGCATGAGCATATCTTTGGAAGATTTACCGTACCGTCCCTGCGCCGGCATCATGCTCGCCAATATGCAGGGAAAGATATTTGTCGGCCAACGCTTGGACAGCCCCGCCGGAACCGATGCATGGCAAATGCCGCAAGGCGGCATCGACGATGGCGAGGATGCGGAGACTGCGGCGCTACGCGAGTTATTCGAAGAAACTGGCGTGCGCGCCGATTTGGTCGATATTCTCGCGCGCAGCCGCGATGAACATTTCTACGACTTACCCGATGATATGATTGGCCGCATTTGGAAGGGCAAATATCGCGGGCAACGCCAGCATTGGTTTTTGATGCGCTTCAAAGGCACGGATGCCGATATCAACATCGAAACATCGCATCAGGAATTTAGCAAGTGGCAGTGGATCGATGCACCGCAATTGCCGCAACTGATCGTCCCGTTCAAAAAGCGGCTGTACGAGAATATTCTCGCGGAGTTTGCAGACCTTATTTGACGCCGTTCCGCGTGTGGAACGCATCCGCGCCCTTAATTGGGTTGCGGAACCGGCTCGCTACCGATGGTTGGTTTCGCATCAGCTGCGCTTGCCTGCATTTGCTGTTTTTCACTCGCCTTGCTGGATGCAAGCGCAAGCCGCTCAACAGCGCTGCAGTTCGCGCGGCATAATGTTTTCAGCCGCGCGATATTCTTGCCCGCTTGCTCAATTGCGCCCTTGGCAATCATGGCATCGGCCTGCTCGGCCAATGCAACCTGATCATTGGGCTCAAGCTCCAGCGCTTCTGTGTAAAAGCGGATCGCTTTACCATTCAGTCCCTGGGCCTTCACCGCGCGGGCCATCGCAATATATGCAGGGCGATTGCGCGGGTCGACCGCCAATGCGGATTCATACCAGCTGATCGCATTGTCGAACCGTCCAGCGTCCGATTCCTGATTGCCGGTCTGCATCAGCGCCATGGAGCGGGCGTCGATATCGTCATCCGCGCGTCCGCCGATGCTCGCGCTCGACATGACCGCTAAGGTGAACGACAGCGCAATAGCCGCGGGAGAAAAACGCATAAACAATATCCATAACTTTTTGGAAGGTGATGCTATCACAGCTTTTGGAGCCTCGCGAAGAAGAATCCATCACTGCCATCATGATACGGGGTCAACAACACGCCATCGCCGTCGGCACGGCCCATCGACACCCCGGTATCCGCAGCGCGCCAACCCGAATGCGATTTTAAGAACGCAGCCACTTGTCCCTTGCCCTCGCTCTCAATCAGCGAGCACACGGCATAAACCAGATAGCCGCCACGCACGACCATGTCGGCGCCAATGTCCAACAGCTTCGCCTGTTCATCCACAACGCGTTTCAACCGCGCCGCATCCAAACGCCAGCGAGTCTCTGGATTGCGCCGCCATGTCCCGCTTCCCGAACAGGGTGCGTCAATAAGGACGAGGTCGCAGCCACCGACAAATTCGGACAGCATTTCTTTTTCCTTGCCGGGATTGAGCAAGCGCGTTTCGATATTGGTGGCACCCGACCGGTTGCCCCGTGGCTTCAATTGGTCCAGCCGGTTGCGGTTTGTATCTGTTGCGATCAACCGTCCCTGATTTCGCATCGCGGCGGCGAGCGCGAGGGTTTTGCCGCCAGCGCCAGCGCACAGGTCAAGCACCGTGCCAGCACCCTTTGCCTGACATGCCTCTACTATCAGCTGGCTTCCCAGATCCTGAATTTCCACCAGACCGTCTTCCACGGCGGGATGGCTATCAATTGCGGTCCCGCCCGGCAGGCGCAGCGCGTATTCGAGGTGCGGAAGGACTTCGGCGTCGGGAAACGTCGCCGATACTTCAGCGCGGCTTGCCTTCAACGCATTGACGCGCAAGTCCATGGGGGCGCGGTCAAGCAGGCTTGCTTGCTCGGCCTCATCAACATGGGCCGAAAACAACGGCTTGATCCATTTGGGCAATCCGCCACCGGTTGAACGCGCTTCGCCGGGTTCAATCGCCGCTGGACCATAATCGGTCCCGTCGAATAACGCCGCCAGCTCCGGATCGGCATCCGCCATTGCCACAAAGGCAGACCGCGCCGTTACCGGCCTTTTGCCAAAGCGGCGGATGGCACCCCACGCTAAATCGCGGACCGCACGGCGGTCTTTCGAACCGGCATAACGCCGCTCGGCGAAAAAGCGCTTCGCAAGCTGGTCAGCGGAAGCGCCGCCATCACGTGCGGAAAGGATGATCTGGTCAACCAATTCAATGGCTGACTGCAGGCGAGCAGCAGGTCTCATGCCTCAACGCGTCGGATAATTTGGAGCTTCCCGCGTGATTGTAACGTCATGTACATGGCTTTCCCGTAATCCGGCATTGGTGATGCGCACAAACTGCGCGCGTTCCTGAAGGTCCGCAATCGTGCGCGAACCGGTATAACCCATAGCTGCTTTGACGCCGCCGACAAGCTGATGAATGACGTCGCGTGCCGGGCCTTTGAAAGGCACCTGCCCTTCAATGCCTTCCGGAACAAGCTTAAGCTGGTCCTTAATGTCCTGCTGGAAATAACGGTCAGCAGAGCCACGCGCCATCGCGCCAACACTGCCCATGCCGCGATAGCTTTTATAAGCACGCCCTTGGTACAGGAATGTCTCGCCCGGTGCTTCCTCGGTTCCCGCCAACAGCGAGCCGACCATCACCGACGATGCCCCGGCCGCAAGCGCTTTGGCCAAGTCGCCAGATGTCCGCAATCCACCATCGGCAATGATTGGAATGCCTGACTTTGCCGCTTCGGCCGCCGATTCCATAACTGCAGTCAATTGCGGTACGCCAACGCCAGCAACAACGCGGGTGGTGCAAATGGAGCCGGGGCCGATACCAACCTTGATACCATCCGCGCCCGCATCAATCAGCGCACGCGTCGCCGCAGCCGTCGCAACATTTCCGGCAACGACCTGAACTTCAGGTGCCATGCGCTTGATCTCTGCAACCGCAGCCGCAACCATCGCGCTATGGCCATGCGCCGTATCGACGACGATGAGGTCGCACTCAGCGTCAATCAACGCCTTGGTATAGGCCATGCCCTTTTCGCCGACAGTCGTCGCCGCAGCGACGCGCAAGCGTCCTGTGCCGTCCTTTGTTGCGTTGGGATATAGAACAGCCTTCTCGATATCCTTTACGGTAATCAGGCCGATGCAATGATAGGCGTCATCGACGACCAAAAGCTTTTCGATGCGGCGTTGATGCAGCAAACGGCGCGCTTCTTCTTGCGTGACGGACGATGCAACCGTCGCTAGATTTTCATGTGTCATCAACTCGGACACAGGCTGCGCCGGATTTTCGGCAAAGCGCACGTCCCGATTGGTCAATATGCCAGCCAGCTTTCCGCTCGCCTCAACAACCGGGATGCCGGAGATTGCATGCGCCGACATCAATGCTTGCGCTTCCGCCAAGGTCGCTTCGGGTGCGATGGTGATGGGGTTCACCACCATGCCGCTCTCAAAACGCTTGACCTGACGCACGGCAGCGCACTGTTCTTCGATGCTTAGGTTGCGGTGCAGAACGCCAATGCCGCCAAGCTGCGCCATGACGATCGCCATGCGCGCTTCGGTGACGGTGTCCATTGCCGACGATAGCA
>NZ_JBIICH010000126.1:0-5867 GCF_044239005.1 Sphingorhabdus sp.
ATAAGCAGCTTTGCGTTCGCAGGCAAAGCCGTTATTGCGCCTCTCAGCGCGCGCCCTTAGCTCAGCTGGATAGAGCGCGAGACTTCTAATCTTGAGGCCACAGGTTCGACTCCTGTAGGGCGCGCCAATTGCGAACATAACCGCGAACATTTTCCGGACCATCTTTTCCTCCCGATGGCTGGCTCTCGGTCTTTGAACGCACCTTTGAACGCCCCATGGGGCTTGGAACTGGTCCGGGCCGCTTCTGGATGAGTTCCGTCTACCAGCTTTGGCGCTTCGAAAACTTCCTCGACACCGGCCAGATGCAAGATGCTTATGATGCACTCTACGTTCCTGTCATCGAGCATACTGCGGGCGATATCGACATCCATGACATCCATGAGGATGCAGCGGGCAACCCTATATTCGTCGCTACCCGCTTCAACTGTCTGGCAACTTTGTCCGATCGGGGAAGTTTTCGGGAAGTTTGGCGCCCGCCATTTATCGACCGGCTTGCCGCAGAGGATCGCTGTCACCTGAATGGAATGGCCGTGCAGGACGGCAAGCCCGCTTATGTCACCTGCCTACCACACCCCATTTTGTGCATACGCTAAAGTCATGCTGTTCGTCCGCCTTTGAGGCTGTATCCCACGATCACTTCGCCGGACGCAAAGAAGATCACATGGCAAATCCGAACTGAGGAATGAGCGTTCCGAACGTCGCAATGACGTCCTCAGGACACTCCGGGCCGAACCAGACTGCACCACGCAACAGGATTTCCGACATTCTCTAAAAAGTTATGACGCGCTCGCAACGGAGCAGCTTATGGAATGGCAGAACAATGCATTTGGCAGCTGCATTTGACGGGGCAGATAACTCCAATGGTTTGCCTAGTCATAGGGCCCATGATAGAAAATCAAAAAGGAGGGGCGTCACGACACGGATCGGGGTACGGGAATCGGGTTGTATTTCGACGCACAATTCCCGCCTGAGAGCGGTGCACATCTGAATCGCAGCATTCTGGAAAACGACGTCCAGCCCAGAAACGCCACAAGAGTATAGGGAGGATGCAGGCTGATGCTAACTAAAGGCGACGAATATCCAATCCACCAGACAGCTGAGCCCATCGCATATTCCGGGACAGATCGGAACTTTTACGACCGGTATTTCTTTAACGGCTATCAGGCAGATGGCAGCGATTTTTTCGCTATCGCCTTTGGAATTTATCCGCACCTGAACGTTGCCGATGCGCATTTTTCCTGCATCCGAGGCGACGTCCAATATTGCGTTCATGCCTCCCGCTTGTTGGATATGGAACGGATGGATCTCATCGTCGGGCCCATCACCATTGAGATACTCGAACCACTTAAGTCACTGCGCGTTGTCGTCGACAACCATGAAGGAATATCCGCCAATCTGACCTTTGTTGGCCGCGCATTCCCCGTTGAAGAACCGCGCTTCACCCGAAGGATCGGGCCGCGGACCTTCATGGATTATACCCGCATGACGCAAAACGGGCATTGGCAGGGCTGGATTGAAGTAGATGGCGTTCGGCGGGATATCGACGGCGCTGTTGGCACGCGCGACCGCAGTTGGGGTATCCGCCCCATTGGCGCCAGCGACCCGCAGCCCACCGTCCCGCAAACTATCCCCCAGTTCTATTGGCTGTGGAGCCCAGTGAATTTTCAGGATGGTGCACTCTATTTTCATGTGAATGATGATGCGCAGGGCCGACACTGGAATATCCGGGCAGTATGGTGCCCGGACGGCGCAGCTGCGCATGAAATGTTGGAAAGCGACGCGTGCGAAATGGCGGTCACGCTTAAGCCCGGCTGGCGTCACGCGGAACAGGCCGTCCTGAAAGCAGAATTCGCAGATGGGCGAAATGTCACGGCCGTCTTTGAACCGGGGGCAGCTTTTCTCATGCGCGGCATCGGCTATGGCCACCCGCAATGGCCACATGGTGGGTGGAAGGGTGTATTAACTGTCGAGCGCGAAGATCTTGACCTGACGACCGTTGAGGCGGGCCGCGCCGATCATCTCCACATACAGGCCGTCTCTCGCGTTACCATGACGCTCGGCAGTGAGAGCCAGACAGGTATAGGCATTCTGGAACAGTTGATCCTTGGCGCTTATGAACCGCTGGGTCTGAAGAGCATTTTCAATGATTGATGCAATCTCCGGTCTGGCCGATATGACCCCCGCTTGGTTGACGGCGCAGCTGCACAATAATGGCTATGATGCCAAGGTCATGTCGGTTGAATCGCACGCCATAGGCACCGGACAGGTCGGCGCGACGTACCGCCTCAAACTGACATATGATGGCCCTGCGAACGGCGCGCCTCCGACGCTCGTGGCAAAATTGCCATCCAATGATCCTGTCAGCAAAGCTGCCGGTAGATCCTATATGACCTATATGCGTGAAAGCCGTTTTTATGGGCTTTTTGCGGGTAAGAAATCGATGGCGATACCCCATCATCTCTTTATCGCATTTGATGACGACAGCCATGAATTTGCTTTGCTGATGCACGATCTTCCATCACATGCACCGGGCAACCAATTGTTGGTTCCAACGCGGGCAGAGGCCGAACTGGCAATGGATGCGGCGGCTGGCATTCACGCGGCTTGGTGGGGCGATCCATCGCTCGACACGCTTGACTGGCTCAGCGGCACGAAAGCTGTTCCGCCCCAGATGGACAGCGACGCGATTTATACGATGCTTTGGCCTGCATTTTGTGACCGATATCGCGATCGGATCACCCAAGAGATGAAAATCGTCGGTGAGCGTTATTTGGGCAATATCAAACGATGGTTAGACTCACGTTCCGGCCCACGCTGTCTCACGCACAATGATTTTCGTCCAGATAATATGCTGTACTGCGCCGACGACAAGGACAAGCCCATCGTCATCGTCGACTGGCAAACGGTTGGTGTCGGCGAAGGTGCAAGCGACATAGCCTATTACCTCGGCACATCGATGGACCCCGCTACCCGTAAAGCAGAAGAGCATGGTCTTCTGGCGCGGTATCGAACACAATTAGATCGGCACAATGTGCCCTTCGCAGACCTTGCCCACCAGTGGGATGCCTATCGGCTTGCGTCTTTTTCGGGAATGCTCATGGGTGTCACTGCGTCCATGGTCGTGGAACAGACCGACCGGGGCGACGCAATGTTTCTGGCTATGTCAGAGCGGTCGGCTTTGATGGCGATAGACCATACCGAGATTGCCCTTGATTTCTAGCCCCGCAGGAACGCTGCGACCAAATCATTGCCCTGACGGGATCAGGGTGATTTCAGTTTGGCGTCCATCGATAAAACGCACCGTCTTGCCATCAAAAAAAGCATTTTCTTCGCTGCGGAAATCGACCCGTTGCCCGCCCCATTCGGGAACGGCGGCATAGGTTGTAAGCTCGATGGACCATGCTGTGTTGGCATTAATCGCCCCGCTTCCACGCGGGTCGGCGTTTTGATTATCCCAAAAGCCAATGGACGGCCCGGCGCCATGACCATGCAAGCCAATCGGGTGCGTATAAATCGACGGATCAAGTCCGGCCGCCACGGCTTCTGCCCGCGCCAATGCCAAAGCCGCATTCCCGCTGCGTCCAACCGCAAACTGGCGCCTAAGGATATCCTGCACCCGGTTGCTGTTCGCCAGCCCCTGCCGGATGCCAGCAGGCGCATCGCGCTCGCCGGGTTTCAGAACATAGGCAAGATGCTGCGTATCGGTGCTGAGCCGCAGATAATTGATGCCAAAATCTGTCCATAGCAGGTCGCCCGGCTGAATGACCTCATCGCCTTCCAACATACCCTTTGCGCCCGCCCGCTGGATCGCGACCGAAGGATGGAACCATGGTTCGAGGCCCAGCTGAAGCAGCCGGTCACGGTACCACCATTGCACCTGCTCCGCCGTTGTCACCCCCGGGGTGATCACGGCACGCGAAAATGCCTCAGCGATTATCGCATGGGCAGTGCGCAGCACGCTGGGATAAATTTCCATCTCCGCGGGCGTCCGCGTCTCAAGCCACCGGATAGCGAGCGTTTCGCCGCTGACGATCCGCGACCGCAATGCTGCGGGCAACGCGCCTGTAAATTTTTCATATTGGCTGAGCGTCATGCCGTCGGCGAATTGATATAGGTCCGACGTGTTGATCGCAATTTTGGCCGGATCGCGCGCGGCGATTATGTCCGCGACCGCTTGCCACTGATCAGGCTGCTTGCTTGGATCCCACGCTGGCGCGAACAGGCCGCCAAGTCCATAGCGGCTAACAGTCAGACGCTCGACCGGCTTTCCATTTCCCGGATCATGGAAAATCAAGATTGTCCGGCGCCGTGCGTGCATATTCTCTGCATCCAGCATCGACGCGACCACGGGCTCTTCAAAATATTCGCGCGCCACCATCAACCACAAATCAACGCCCTGTTCGCGCATGATGGCAGGAATGATCGTATCCAACCGCGCGGCTAAAATGCGGTTTTCGGTCGCGGCCCTTTCACGGGCATTTAATATAGGCGGCAGCGCGGGTGTCTGTGCCTCGGTCTCGCGCATGACGATGGGCGCCGATACTGCCGCAGTGGCTGGCCCAATCATGGCCGCAAGCAGAGCCAGTCCAGATATCACGCGCTTTGCCATCATGCTTCCCCCAATTACATTATGCACCGACATTGGCTGGCCGCGATGCAAGGATCAAGTCCGACATGCCATTCGATGTGAAAACAGGCGATATCAGGGATAGGCTTGGGTATGAAGGAAGCCGGGATATTCCCTTACGAAATGTTCCCCCACGGCATGTTGAAGCTGTATATTGACGCGACGCACGTCCGCTAAGCGCTTGACGGCAGGCGGGTTTTCCCGCCATGCGGATGCTCATGCGTTTCTTCTCTGACAATGCCGCCCCGGTGCACCCCGCTGTCATGCAAGCCATGGCCGATGCCAACCATATCGACACCGCATATGATGGGGACCAATGGAGTGCGCGGCTCGATGCCGCATTCTCCGCTATGTTCGGCCGCGATGTCGCGGTGCTGTGGGTGGCAACGGGCACAAGTGCCAATTGCCTCGCGCTTGCGTCGCTTGTTCAGCCGCATCAGGGCGTCATTTGCCACCGTGAAGCCCATATTGAGGTTGATGAATGCGGCGCGCCGGGTTTCTACACCGCTGGTGCGAAATTGATGCTGATCGAAGGTGAAGGTGCCAAGGTAACGCCTGGAACGGTCGAGACTTGTTTGAACGGCATTCGCAACGATGTGCATCAGGTGCAGGCGGCAGCATTGTCGATCACCAACGCAACCGAATATGGCATGGTCTACAGCCCTGCGGAAGTCGCGGCCCTTGGCGCATTGTGCCATGATCGCGGTCTTGGCCTGCATATGGACGGCGCGCGTTTTGCCAATGCAGTGGCGACCTTAGGCTGTGCACCAGCCGATGTGACGGTGAACGCCGGCGTCGATATATTGAGTTTCGGTTTCGTCAAAAATGGCGGCATGGGCGCAGAGGCGCTGATCTATTTTGACCCGGCGCTCGCCGACGCTGCCCGCTATCGGCGCAAGCGGGCTGGGCATTTGCAGTCAAAAGGCCGGTTTCTTGCGGCACAATTGTTGGCGATGCTGGAGAATGATCTGTGGCTGACCAATGCGCGTTCCGCCAACGCAGCGGCGCAAATCATCGCGGGCGCAGCAGCCGAACGATTGCTTTATCCTGTGCAAGCCAACGAGATATTCTTGCGCCTGAAGCCAGTTGAAGCGGCGGCGTTGCGGGCGCAAGGTTTTGACTTTTACGACTGGGGTGTTGTTGACGAAAACTGGGGCGCAGCGCGGCTCGTCACCAGTTGGCAACATACCGAGGCCGACGTTGCCCCGCTGGCCCGCGCGATCGCTGCATTATGAGCACG
>NZ_JBIICH010000127.1:0-5864 GCF_044239005.1 Sphingorhabdus sp.
TGATAGCTTGGCCCAGCTCACGCTGCTTCTTTGCCGAAACGGCGGTGATGCGTGATGGGACAATCTTGCCACGCTCTGAAATGTAACCCTGAAGCAGGCGTACATCTTTATAATCAATTTTCGGCGCATCTTTACCCTGAAATGGGCAGGACTTGCGGCGACGGAAAAACGGACGTGCCATAATTTAAGCCTCCTGCTCTGCGCGGGGTGCGCGATCTGGACGTGGGGCACCGCGGTCACGGTCGCCGCCACCGAATCCACCGCGCTCGCTGCGCTCTGGACGGTCGCTCTTGCGCATCATGACCGATGGGCCTTTTTCATGTTCGTCAACGCGGACAGTCATGTAACGAATGATGTCTTCGTTCATACGTGTCTGACGCTCGAGCTCGGCGATGGTGTCGCCATTGGCTTCGATGTCGAGCATTACGAAATGCGCTTTGCGGTTTTTCTGAATTTTGTAAGTCAGTGTGCGAAGACCCCAGGTTTCGGTCTTTACGACCTTACCTTTATTGTCTTCCACAATCTTGGTGGCAACTTCTGCCAGCGCATCAACCTGGGCCTGTGAAAGGTCCTGACGCGCCAAAAATACATGCTCGTAATTTGGCATGGGCGTTTCCTTGTTCCTACCGATCGCTGACGCAGCACCATGCATACGCCCCTCCGGCTTTCTTCGTTTTCACAAGGGTTACCCCAAGCGAAGTGGCGCGCTTAGGTGGGATTTACAGGAAAAGCAAGCGATTCGCCGGAATGGCGCGACGTCGCGTTATCGCTAGGCGCCAAGTCGCGCCAAAATATCTGCCGCAAACGCGCTCAACGTGTCATCCCGCGCGCCCATGATGACGATACGGTCGCCGGGTTGCGCAAGATCGACCATGCGGTTGCCGCAATCTTCGCGCGACGGGATATATTCGGCATTTTGGCCTGCCGCAGTGACAGCGTCGGTGATGCTTTGGCTGCCGATGCTTTTGTCGACAGTGCCGCCAAAATAGACGGGATCGCACAGGATGAGGTGATCGTCCTTGCCAAGCATGTTTGCAAAAACGCCCGCCAATTCAGCGCCCATAACGCGGATCGGGCCGTAGCCATGCGGTTGAAAGAAGGCGATGATCCGCCCCGGGAAGGCTTTGAGTGTTGCAAGCGTTGCGGCAATCTTGTCGGGGTTGTGGCCGAAATCGTCAATGACAGTGATGTCGTTTGCGGTGCCAACAATGTCGAAGCGACGGGCGAGGCCGTTGAAGCGCTCTATCGCGCGAACAGCCTGCGCCACGGTTACGCCGAGCGCGGTCGCGGCGGCGATGGCGGCCAGTGCGTTGGCGATATTGTGACGACCGGGGACGATGAGCGCGACATCATGGGTATCGCCCATGGCGTGGAGCGTGAAACGGCTGCCCAGCGGCAGGTCCACAATATCGGTCGCGCGGAAATCAGCCTGCGCTGCAAAGCCGAAGCTGATGGCCCCGGCCAGCGCCAAGGGTTCCATGAGCGCCACAGTCTCCGCATCATCGGCGTTCCACACGCTTGTCTTTGCTTTTTTGGCAAAGTCACCGAACAGCTGGCGCAATTCTTCAAGGCTTTTATGGTCGAGGCTGACATTGTTGAGCACCGCGACTTCGGGGGTGAACAAGGCGATAGAGCCATCGCTTTCGTCGACCTCCGAAACGAAAACGTCCCCCTGCCCCACGCGCGCGCTGGCAAAAGGCGCGTCATCGGCGACGAAATTTTTCATCACCGCGCCGTTCATGATGGTCGGGTCCAGCCCTGCATCGGTCAATATCCAGCCGATCATGCCCGTGACGGTCGACTTTCCGCTGGTCCCGCCTACGGCAACGCTGCGCGGCGCATTGTTGAACAAATCTGCGAGCAGCTCAGCGCGGGTCATGCGGGCGCAGCCCAAGGCATTCGCCTTGGCAACATCAGGCACGCTATCTTCGATAGCGGCAGACGCAATCAGGATTTGGTCACCGCTGATAAGGCCACTGCCGTCTTGGGCAAACAGGTCGATGCCAAGGCTTTGTAACCATTCAAACTTGGCGCCCAAGCGGCCCTGATCCAGCGCGCGGTCCGACCCGGCGACGGTTGCGCCGGCATCGCGAACGATATTCGCCAAGGGCAACATGCCCGAACCGCCAATGCCACAGAAGAAATAGGATTTGTTTTTGTGCATAAGCGTCGGTTATTGGGTAGGAAGGGTTTTGGCAATGGCAAGCGAAGGTAACCGCAGTCCTGAGCAGCAGTCGCATCGCGGCTGCGTCCGTCGAAGGGCGGTTATCGGCGGAAAAACACCCTTCGACTTTTCGCCAGCGCTTGCGCGCTGACGGCTCAGGGCTACGGTGTGGGGATGGAAGGTTTTTCATGAAAATCGGGATATGCGCACCATCGACGCCCTTTACGCGTGAAGACGCTGCACGCGTTTCGGCGCTTGCCGCAACATCACATCCGAGCGCGGAGCTTTATTTTCACGACCAATGCTTTGCCGAGGCGGGGCATTTCGCGGGTTCGGATGACGAAAGGCGCGACGCTTTTGTGGCGCTTGCCAACGACCCCAGCTTTGATGCGGTCTGGTTTGTCCGTGGCGGATATGGCGCGTGCCGGATCGCCGAAGACGCTGTCGCGGCTCTAAAGCCCGCTGCGGCTGACAAGATCTACATGGGCTATAGCGATGCCGGCAATTTGCTCGGCGCTTTATATCGCGCGCGCATTGGCCGCGTGTGCCATGGCCCCATGCCTGCGGACATACGACGCGCAGGCGGCGAAGCAGCCGTGACCCGCGCGCTTGACTGGATCGTGCACCAATCGCCGCACGCGCTTGAACCACATGTGCAGGCCGGGGAAAAACATGCTGCGTTCAACCTGATGACGCTGGCCATGATGGCTGGAACGCCGTTGATGCCCGATCTGAATGGGCATGTGTTGATGGTCGAGGAAGTCAGCGAATATCTGTACGGATTTGACCGGGCCTTTTTCAATGTCTGCACGCATTTGCAATCGGCTGGCCTCGCGGGATTGCGGCTTGGCCGTGTCAGCGATGTGCCCGAAAATGACCGGCCATTTGGTGAAGGCGCAGAAGACATTGCCCGGCGCTGGTGCGCCAAGACGGGCATCGCCTATCTGGGCCGCGCGGACATCGGCCATGACGCCGATAACCGCATCGTGCCGTTCGGGCTTGCAACATCCAGCGCCGCACCATAGGCGATTTGGCACAAACACGGACTGACGGGAGCGAATATGCGCGCATTTATATTTCCAGGACAAGGCAGCCAGGCGGTTGGCATGGGCAAAGCGCTCGCGGACGCCAGCCCAACCGCCCGCGCGGTGTTTCAGGAAGTCGACGAAGCGCTTGGCCAACATCTGTTCCGGTTGATGTGTGATGGCCCCGAAAGCGAACTTACGCTGACCGAAAATGCGCAGCCCGCGATTATGGCAAATGCCATTGCGACCTTGCGCGTGCTCGAAACCGAAGGCGGCGTCCGCCTTTCGGAGAAATGCCATTTCGTCGCCGGCCATTCCTTGGGCGAATATAGCGCGCTGTGTGCCGCTGGCGCATTGCCATTGTCCGTAACGGCGGCATTGTTGAAGCTTCGCGGTCGCGCCATGCAGGCCGCTGTTCCCGTTGGCATTGGCGCGATGGCTGCGTTGCTTGGGGCAGATATCGAGAAAGCCGAAGCATTGGCTGCGGCTGCGGCGCAGGGCGAAACCTGCACCGTCGCAAATGACAATGATCCGTCGCAGGTCGTCATTTCAGGGCACAAAGGCGCAATTGACCGCGCCATTGAGCTGGCCAAGGACCATGGAATCAAGCGCGGTATATTATTGCCGGTATCCGCACCCTTTCACTGCCCATTGATGCAGCCAGCAGCCGATGAAATGCAAAGCGCGCTTGGCACAACGACCATTCATGCGCCGCTCGTTCCCCTTTTTGCGAACGTGACGGCAGCGCCGGTTTCCGAACCCGACATCATCGCCGCGCAATTGGTGCAGCAGGTAACTGGCCGCGTGCGCTGGCGTGAGTCCGCAATCGCGATGGCAGAGACCGGCGTTACCCATTTCGTTGAGTTTGGCGGCAAAGTGCTATCACCCATGGTGAAGCGCAGCACGCATGAAGACATCACCACCTCGAGCGTCATCAGCATGGATGACATCGAAGCTTTGTTGAAAGCGATATAATGACGGACAAAATTCTCCAGTCGCGCGATGGCGGCATATTGACCATCACGATGAACATGCCCGAAAAGCGCAACCCGATATCGGACGTCGGCGTCGTCGAACAAATATGCGATGCCTTCATGGCTGCGGACCAAGATATGTCGGTGCGCTGCGTCATCCTAACGGGAGCTGGAACAGTATTTTCATCGGGCGGCGACCTGAAACAGATGCGCCCCGACAGCGGCGGCCTGCGCGCCGGATTGCCCGCCGAAACGCGGCGGAACTATAAATATGGTATTCAGCGGTTGCCGCTAATGTTTCAGGCGCTTGAGGTTCCGGTTGTTGCTGCGGTTAACGGCCCCGCCATTGGTGCAGGGCTTGACCTGACCACGATGTGCGACATTCGCATTGCGGCTGCCTCGGCCAAATTCGCGGAAAGCTTTGTGCGCCTTGGCATTACGCCGGGCGATGGCGGTGCATGGCTTTTGCCGCGCATCGTCGGCTTTTCCAAAGCGACCGAGCTTGCGTTGACAGGCGAAACCATCGACGCGGCAGAGGCGCTGCGCATCGGCCTCGTGTCCGAAGTCGTGGACGACGCCGATCTGATGACCGCTGCACGCAAGGTGGCGGACAAGATCGCGGCCAACCCGCCACATGCCGTCCGCATGACCAAGCGGCTGTTGCGCGAAGGACAGACGGCGGACCTGAAAAATATCCTCGAAATGTCCGCCGCGATGCAAAGCCTTGCGCATGCCACCGCGGACAATGACGAAGCCATCACCGCGTTTCTCGAAAAACGCGCCCCAGAGTTTAAGGGAGAATAATATGTTTGATCTTACTGGCATGACAGCACTCGTCACCGGGGCATCGGGCGGCATTGGCAGCGCAATCTGCCACGCGCTTGCGGCCCAAGGCGCGCAGCTGGCTGTTTCAGGCTCTAATGTCGAAAAGCTGGAGGCGTTTCGCGCGTCACTGGGCGGCGATCATGTCGCCGTGCCATGCAACCTTGGCGACAAGGATAGCGTTGAAGCGCTTGTCCCGGCTGCGCTCGAAAAATTGGGCAAGATCGACATATTGGTCAATAATGCGGGCGTGACACGCGACAATTTGACCATGCGTATGAAGGACGAGGAATGGGATGATGTCATCCGCATCAACCTTGAAGCGACATTCCGCCTCATGCGCGCGGCGACCAAACCGATGATGAAAGCGCGCTTTGGCCGTATCATTACGATAACCAGCGTTGTGGGCACCACGGGAAACCCGGGACAGGCCAATTATGCCGCATCAAAAGGCGGCCTCACCGCCATGACCAAGGCGATTGCGCAGGAACTGGCGAGCCGCAATGTCACTGCAAACTGCGTCGCGCCGGGCTTCATTGCGACCGCGATGACCGAAACTTTGCCAGATGCGCAAAAGGAAGCGCTGAACGCCCGCATCCCGATGGGTCGCATGGGCGAAGGCGCGGATATTGGCGCTGCAGTGGCCTATCTCGCTTCGAGAGAGGCTGGCTATGTCACTGGCCAGACAATCCATGTAAATGGCGGCATGGCGATGCTTTGAAGCATAACCTTCGCTTGCCACTTGCCAGCGGGCAATCTGGACATTAGGGCGATTACTGAAATTCATCCTCCCAACAATATAAGGGGCACAAAAATGAGCGATACCGCAGAACGGGTCAAAAAAATTGTAGTTGAGCATCTCGGCGTTGAAGCTGACAA
>NZ_JBIICH010000128.1:0-5833 GCF_044239005.1 Sphingorhabdus sp.
ATATATAGGAAAAATGGTAGACGCTGAGGGGTTCGAACCCACGACCCGCTGATTAAGAGTCAGCTGCTCTACCAACTGAGCTAAGCGTCCCCATTTCGGGCTGGCCAGATGCGCAGGCCCGTTTGGAGCGCCGCCTTTGATGGGTTTCGTGGTCTTTGTCAAGCATGACAAAGCGACTTATTGGAATTGTCCACGCTTTGCGCCCGGGTGGCGCTCGATGGACATCATGATTCCCACGCACAGCATCATGGTCAGCATCGATGACCCCCCGTGGCTGACAAAAGGCAGGGGAATGCCCGCGACCGGCGCGAGGCCCACAACCATCAGAAGGTTGATCATGATATAGAAGAAAATCGTGCAGGTCAGGCCGGCGGCGACGAGTTGCCCGTACCGCGTCTTGCTCTGCATCGCGACATTGAGGCCCCAGCGCATGAGCAGATAGTACATGAACAGAATGAAAAAGCCGCCGACGATGCCCCATTCTTCCGCCATGGTGGCAAAGACGAAATCGGTATGTCCTTCCGGCAGATAATCCAGATGGCTTTGTGTGCCGTTTCCAAAGCCTTTGCCGAATATGCCGCCTGATCCGATCGCGATTTTCGACTGGGTGATGTGATAGCCAGCACCAAGCGGATCATTTTGCGGGTTGAGGAAGATGAGGACTCGGTCTTGCTGATAGGCCTTTAATCCAAAGAAAAACACCAATGGCGCAAGAACGGCGACGCCCACGCCCGCGCTGATGAAATATATCAGCGGAAGGCCCGCCATGAAGCCAACGACGCCCAGCCCGAAGGCGTACGCAATAGCAGCGTCGAAATCTGGCTGAATGATCACCAATATGCTTGGCAGCAGCAGGATAGCGCCCAGCGGCCAAATGGCGTCAAATCCATATATGCGGTTCGGTGGAAGCCGGTCGAAAAACCATGCGGCGGCAAGCACCATCACTGGCTTCATCAGCTCCGATGGCTGAAGTGTGATGATGCCAAGGTTAATCCAGCGCTGGCTGCCGCCGCCGACAAAGCCCATCAGCTGCACCACGACAAGCAGGACAAGCAGCAACAGATACAAGGGAAAAGTCATCGACTTCCAAAACTCAAGCTTCATCCGCGACATCGCGATGGCCATGGCCAGCAGGACCACGAACCGGATGACATGCTTCCCGGCCCATGGTTCAAAATGACCACCTGCTGCAGAATAAAGTACCGTCGCGCCAAAGCCGACCAAGGCCGACAATATGAAAATCACGCGCCACGGCAGGGCTGCAATCGGGGCAGGGACTATGCCGTTCATATCGTCGGATCCAGCGGCGGGGGTGCCGCCGGTTGACCTTGGAAGGCCGCATATTTGGAAGCCATACGCTGTTCAATATTGCCGCCCCAGCCAGCTTCGAGCGCTTCCAAGGACGCCATCGCCTTTTCCCGGTCATACAGGAACGTCAGAACGTCTTTCGCGATTGGAGCTGCGGCCCGCGCGCCGCCCATGCCATGTTCAATGACGACCGACGCGCCATAGCGTGGGTTATCGACAGGCGCGAAGCACACGAACAGGCCATGGTCGCGATATTTCCAAGCGCCCGATTGCCCACGCTGCGATCCTGCAATGCGGCGCACTTGCGCGGTGCCGGTTTTCCCGGCCATCGCGATACCCGGAATGTCCAGCCGACTGCGTACGGCGGTGCCATCGCCGTTGACGACGCGGTTCATGCCTTCGCGCACAACGGCCAAATGTTCTTCGGGGAAGTTGAGTCTGCCCGGCGCCGGGCGTTTTTTAAGGATGATTTCGGGTTGAATGTTCAGGCCCGATGCGATCCGCGCTGCCATTATGGCCAATTGGAAAGGGCTAACCGAAACATAGCCCTGACCAATGGTCGCATTCAGCGTGTCCGACTCGCTCCACTTTTGGTCATATTTGCGCATCTTCCATACGCTGTCGGGAATGGTGCCATATCGTTGCGATGGAAAGGGAAGGGGAAATTCCTGCCCCAGACCAAGCGCTTTGGAAAATGGTGCAATCGCATCATAGCCAATGCGGCGGCCCATCGCATAGAAATAGGTGTTGCAGCTTTTCATCAGCGCGTCGGCCATGTTTATCGGACCGTGACGCCCGAGGCATTTGAAGACGCGGTTACCCAACCGATATCCCCCGCCACACACAACGGTTTCTTCGGGATCGATGCCATGATGCAGCATCGCAAGTGCCGCTGCGGGTTTTACTGTCGACCCCGGCGGATATAGCCCCTGCAATGCTTTGTTGAGCATCGGAATATGGTCGTCCGAATTCAGCATTTTCCATTCGATGCGGCCAATGCCATCGGAAAAGCTGTTGGGATCATAACATGGCATGGACGCCATCGTCAGTATGTCGCCCGTCAGGCAATCGAATATCACTACGGAACCGGATTCCAGCCCCAGTCGGCGCGCGGCATAATTGTGCAGGTCGATATCGATGGTCAGTTGAACGGGTTTGCCCGGTATGTCTGGCCGGGTGGCCAAGTCGCGGACGATCTTACCGCGTGCGGTAACCTCGGTGCGCTTTGCGCCGGGTTCGCCCTGCAAGCGGTCCTCCAGCGTCTTTTCGAGGCCATCCTTGCCGACTTTGAACCCCGGGGTAATCAGCAGCGGGTTTTTGTTCTTTTGATATTCTTCGGCCGATACCGTGCCCACATAGCCGATGAGATGGCCCACCGCCGCCCCGCTTGGGTAAAAGCGCGAATATCCCTGCCGCGGGCTGACCCCGGGAAGGTCGGGCAGGCGGACGCTGACAGCGGCAAAGCGTTCATAATCCAGCCCGTCTGCAACTTGAACAGGCTGAAAGCCCTGTGCCAGTTTCAACTCGCGATGAATGCGGTCGACATCGTCGGTGGACAAGGCCAGCAGCTCCGCCAGCGTCTTGACGGTCTGTTCCTTATTGGCGAGTCTGTCGGGGATGATGTCTACACGAAAATCCGCACGATTGGTTGCGATGGGTTTGCCATAACGGTCAACGAACCAACCGCGACGTGGCGGGATGATGGTTAGGTTGACCCGGTTGCTTTCGGCCAGCAGCTTATATTTCTCGTTATCGGCCACGGCGATATAGGACATACGCGCGGCCACGGTCAGGCCGATCGCTGCCTGCACGCCGCCTACAAAAGCGGCACGGCGGGTGAACGTGAAATCAAGCTGTCCTGATGTAACCTGTTTTTCGACCTTCATGTTGCCAATCGCCAGCTGTCGAGACGCGCGCATATTCGCACGGCCAGCGGATATAGCAATATGGACAATATGATTTGCGGAATCAAAATAGCGGGTTCAGGCGCGGCGTGCGCCATGCCCGCAATCCACAATCCACCCAACAGCACCCCTGCAATTAAGACGGCCGCAATAAGCCAATCTTGAATATGATCGCGCCAGACAGCCCGCGCATCGATGATCTCGATGCTGAGAATAGCGAGCGACCACAACAATCCCGCGCTGCCAAAGGGTTGGCCGCTGAACAGGTCATCCATCAAACCAAATGGCACGCCGGACCAAACGGGCAGAAGCCCGGGACGCATCAGACGCCAGCTTAAGAACATCAACAGTCCAAGTGGCGGCAGCAGCGGTTCTTCGGTGAATATCGGCAACGCCGTCATCATCGATGCAATAGCGACCGACGTAATGGGAATGGCCAGCATCTTGAGCAGCGATTGTTCGCGGTCAAAACGGGATTCATATTCTCGTGCCGGACGGGTGGGCAGGCGAATGGTCGTCACCGGAATTTTCATTCCGCAACTTCCTTGGTTTCACCGTCAGGCGCCACCGCCTGTTGGGCGGCGCGTGCTTCGCCCTGATATGGTCGTATCACCACGGCATAAGGCGTGTTGCCCGGGTCGGCATAGGGTATTGCCAACGCCCCATCGCTGGTTTTTTTGATAACGCGCGCGAAAGGAATATTGGGCGGATACAGCCCGCCATTGCCCGAGGTGACAATGACGTCGCCGACCTTGAACGGGCTTTCGCCCAAGTTTAACGGCTTGATCAGCACCGTGCCATTGCCAAGGCCCGCTGAGAAGGCAGGCAGGCCATCGCTGGCGCGCATGACTGGGACCAGATTTTCAGCGTCGGTGACGAGAAGAATACGTGCCGTTGTCGGGCCAGTTTCGATAACGCGGCCAATCAATCCGGAAGGACCGCGTACCGGCTGCGCGCGCTCCACGCCAAAGTTGCGGCCGATGGACAGTGTCGCCACGCGCCGCGTGCTGGATGAGGTTGAGCTGATCAGGCGGCCCACGGCGACTTGGCTTTCGCCGTCCTCTGACAATTTTAGCAATCCGCGCAACCGCGCATTTTCGACGCGCAAGGCTTGCGCCTCGATCAGCTTTTTCCGGTTGACCTTGGCTTGCTTTTGAAGCGCGGCATTTTGGGAACCTGCGTTGATATAAGCCGCCGCGGTCGCATTCATGTTCTGCGCCGACCGGCGGACATTGCTGAACATACGCGCGACCGGCGCTGTTATTTCTGCCCCTGCTGCACGAAGCGCCGAAAAGCCGGCTGGATCAGCCACCGATATGGCAAGCAACAAGGCAGCAACCATCGTTCCTGCAATCGCGACGACATAGGTCACGAACAGGCCATATTGCGCCTTTCGGGAAAATCCGGGGCGCCGGTGTTTGGGCGGCGCCATGCTGAGACCTATATCAGGCGGTCAGCAAGACGCCACGGAAGATGGGGTCTTCCATCGCCCGGCCTGTACCGATTGCAACGCAGGTCAGCGGGTCTTCGGCGACCGTGACCGGCAGTCCGGTTTCATCACGCAGATATTCGTCGAGGCCAGCCATCAACGCGCCGCCACCTGTCAAAACAATCCCTTGATCGACGATGTCCGCCGCCAGTTCAGGCGCAGTATTTTCAAGCGCGATGCGCACACCTTCAAGGATGGTGCCAATAGGTTCCGACAAGGCTTCGGCAATCTGGGCCTGGTTGATCGTAATTTCCTTTGGCACGCCGTTTACAAGATCGCGGCCCTTGATGTGCAATGTCTGGCCAACGCCATCTGCTGGTGGACGTGCAGTACCGAAATCCTTCTTGATCCGCTCGGCCGTCGCTTCACCGATCAACAGGTTATGGTGTCGTCGGACATAAGAGACAATCGACTCGTCCATCTTGTCACCTCCGGTACGAACCGAGGTGGTGTAGGCAAGGCCGCGCAGCGAAAGGACGGCAACTTCGGTGGTGCCACCGCCGATGTCGACGACCATCGAACCGATGGGCTCAGTCACAGGCATGTCCGCGCCGATGGCTGCAGCCATGGGCTCTTCAATCAGGAACACTTCAGAAGCACCCGCGTTGGATGCGGCATCGCGAATCGCGCGGCGCTCGACCGATGTCGAACCCGACGGAACGCAGATGACGATTTCGGGGTAGCTGAACATGCGGCGCTTGCCGTGCACTTTGTGGATGAAGTGCTTGATCATCTGTTCGGCCACATCGATGTCGGCAATAACGCCGTCGCGCAACGGACGAATGGCTTCAATGCTGTCCGGAGTCTTGCCCATCATCAGCTTTGCGTCGTCGCCAACCGCCTTTACGCGCTTGATACCGTTTATGGTTTCAATCGCGACCACCGAAGGCTCATTCAGGACGATCCCTTGACCGCGTACATAGACCACCGTGTTTGCGGTGCCGAGGTCGATTGCCATGTCTTGTGATGCGAAACGGAAAAACTTGCCAAATACCATTTAATTTCCACCCAATCCGTTTTGGAGAGACTCCTTTGGAGCGCGTCCAAATAATCGCGCGGTCCTAGCGGAATTTGCTGTTTTTAAAAACAGATATTTGGCTGGAGTGCGAACGATTAAGGAGTCGCTTGGGCT
>NZ_JBIICH010000129.1:0-5757 GCF_044239005.1 Sphingorhabdus sp.
CGGCGTTGCCGACCGCACGCGCGCGCGTTCGGGGTGGAGATGATCGTACATCACCGCATTTTCCAGCACGCGGTAAACATAATCGCGTGTCTCGCTCAGCGGGATTTTTTCGATCCATTCCATCATGCCGATGCTGCCCGTACGCGGGTCACCATAAGCCTTTAGCCACTTGTTCACATTGCCGGGGCCACCATTATACGCCGCGATCGCAAGGGGATAGCTTCCGTCAAAATAATTCAGCATGCGTTCGATATATGTCGCGCCAAGGGCGATGTTGTAATCTGTATCGACGGTCAGCGCTTCGGGGCGATATGCCATCGCGATTTTGCCCGACGTCTCGCGCGCAGTGCCAGGCATCAGCTGCATCAGGCCGCGCGCACCTGCGTGGCTGACGGCTGCCCGGTCAAACTGGCTTTCCTGCCGCATGATCGCATGGGCAAGCGTCCATGTCTGGTGATGCGCGGCGGGAACATTGACCGTTGGGTAGCTGTTCCCCAAAAGTTCAGGAATACCTGCCGATCGGGCGCTGCGACCCGCCATCACCGCGAGGTCAGGACGGCCCAATTTTTGGGAAAGGCCAATGGCTATGGCAAAATCATCCGTATCCTTGGCATTTCGGGCAATGGCCCTGAAGAAATTGCTTTGGTCCTTCCAACTTCCATATTTGGAGGCGAGGGCTGCGGCCAAATAGACTGCCGGTACATCGCCCTCCGCCAAAACGGGTGCAGCGGGGGTAATGCGTGGCACCGGGGGCAGGGGACGCCGCAACTGTTCAAGTGACAGCTGGCCAAAAAAGCTTTCATAATAAGCGGCGGCTTGTTCATGATAGCGTGTGGCCGCCGCTTGATCTCCGGCTTTTGCCGCAGCTTTGCCGGCAAAGTGTAAACCCTTTGATCGGGTCTGCGCCGATTTCGCAGCGGACGCATAGCGTTCGAACATCGCAACGGCATCACCAGGGCGGCCAAGCCTTTCCATCGCCGTCATGCCAGCAAGCCATGTCAGGCTGGTATAGCGATCGCGTATGGTGATATCTTGATCGATCATGACAAGGCCGCGCGGCGTTGCGTCGTCAACGCGTGACGCTATGCGGTACGCGACGTCATATTGGCCGTCCTTCGCGGCTGCCTGCGCATGCGTCAGCAGCAATTGATACCAGTCCTTCAGAACAGGTACAGGCGCAGCAAGATTGGCACGGTTCGCCAGCAATTCGCGCGCACCGATGCTGTTGCCGGAGGACCGCATAAAGTCTGCTCTGGCGGCGATTAAGCTCGCTTCACTATTGGCCAGTGCTCCGGCGTCCAGAACCTTTTGATCAGCGTCAGCGGCCTTCAGACGCGTGGCAAGCGCCGCAGCAAAGGCGGGGCGACGTTGCGGAGATGTATAGGCTATCCAGCGTTCTGCGCCACGGGTTGAGCCCGACCATAATAAGCGGTCAACGCGGGCGTCATGGTCAGCGGACGTAAAACGGTTGCCGGCGATGCGGAACATACGTGCTTCGTCATCATCGTTTAGGGCGCCACCGCGCCATGCCGCGCGCGCTTGTGCTTCCGCGCGCGATGTGTCGCCCGATGCGTGAAGCGCAATTGCGAACCTTGCGCGCCCCGCGTTGGTGAGGGGAGGTAAGCGGTCAAAGAAGGCCACAACCTGACTGGGCGACAATGACAGAGGATTGATCGCCTGTTCTGCGTTCTTGCGCATCTCATCGCTATTTGGCCAATCTGGATAGCGCATCAAAAATGCGGCATATTCGCCAAAACTGAAATTGCCGGGAGCGCTCAGCATTTTCCAACGCTGCAACGCGGCAGGGACTTGGCCCTCGCTTGGGTCATATTGCACCGCCGGGGCCTGAGGCATTTGCGCAGTGGGCGCAGCAGCAGGGGCTACCCCTGTACCGCGCTGCCACGTTATGCCATCGCTTTGTTGGGCCGCCACAGCGGTCGAAAACGGAATTATCAGCATAGATGCCGAAATGAGATGCTTTACCATGCTGGACATATTATGTGCCCCATCCTTATCAGGTGCTGAACGAACGACTATATAGCCCTTAGCGGCCTATATGGCCCAGATTGAAAGTGTAATGCTATGTTTTCGGGATCGATACCGGCTCTAGTGACTCCTTTTTACGACGGAGCGTTTAGCGAAAAGCATTTTCGCGGGTTGATCGATTGGCAAATCGACCAAGGATCAAGCGCGCTGGTGCCCGCCGGGACAACCGGTGAGGCGTCAACGCTGTCGAATGCCGAGCATCATCGCGTGATCGAAGTGTGTATCGAGCAAGCCGCTGGGCGCGTACCCGTGATTGCCGGCTGTGGGTCGAATGACACCAATAACGCCATTCTCCACCTTAACTTTTCAAAGAAAAGCGGCGCGGCTGCCGGGCTTGTTGTCGCCCCTTATTATAACCGCCCCAACCAAGAGGGCATTTATGCGCATTTCGAGGCGATGACCAAGAAGAACGATCTGCCTATCGTGCTGTACAATGTGCCTGCGCGTACGGTGACGGACATCAAGCCGGAGACGGTTGCGCGCCTTGCGCAGTTGCCGACGGTGATCGGTATCAAGGACGCAAGCGGTGATATGCCACGCGTAACGGACCATCGCTTGGCGTGCGGACCTGATTTCTGCCTGTTGTCGGGCGTGGACGAACAGTCGCTTGCGTTCAATGCAGCTGGCGGGCGCGGGTGTATTTCGGTTACCGCAAATGTTGCGCCGAAGTTATGCGCAGAATTTCAGGCAGCATGTGCATCGGGTGACTATAACTTGGCACGCCAACTGAATGATAAGCTGTATCCACTTCATTTGGCGTTGTTTTCTGACGCATCGCCGGGCCCAATAAAATATGCGTTGTCACGCGTCATCGACGGTTTTCCAACCGAGTTGCGCTTACCAATGACCCCGCCAAGCGAGGCGAGCCGACGTCAGGTTGATGCCGCCTTGGAGAATGCAGGGCTTATTTAATGACGCGTCCAAAACCCGAAGCATTCAACAAAGTTAAAACCGTCGCCGAAAACCGGCGCGCTCGTTATGATTTTCATATCGATGACAAATATGAGGCCGGAATTGTCCTGACCGGAACCGAAGTGAAATCTTTGCGCTTTGGTGAAGGTTCCATCGCCGAGAGCTATGCCGAAGTCCGCGATGACCAGATTTGGTTGATTAACGCGAACATCCCCGAATTCAGCCATGGAAACCGGTTTAACCACGAACCGAAGCGGCCCAGAAAGTTGCTATTGAACGAGCGCGAAATCAACAAACTGCATGGCGCGGTGATGCGGCAGGGCATGACGCTTGTGCCTCTGTCGATTTATTTCAATGGACGCGGCAGGGCGAAAGTGGAATTGGCATTGGCAAAGGGCAAAAAGGCACCCGATAAACGTGCTACCGAGAAAGAACGGGATTGGAAGCGTGAGCAAGGACGCATTATGCGCGACCGTGGATGAGTAAGTTTGATACCTGGTTGCACAGGCAAGCACCCACGCGCGACAGCTTTGAACGCAGCCGCTTTCTGCGGCCGTTTGCGCAGCGCGTGTTTCATCCAGCTCTCTGGCGTTTTACACGGCGCTCGGTCCCGCGCGGTGTAGCTCTTGGCCTGTTGGTCGGGATTTTCCTTTTGATACCGGGTGTCCAGATCGCTGGTGTCGCGCTGCTTGCGCTGCCATTTCGGGCAAATATCCCCATCGGCGCGGCCATGACGTTCCTAAGTATGCCGGCCACAACACCATTCATTTTGCTTGGGTCGGTGTATGTCGGGGAATCAGTGCTGCGGTTGAACAATGGCTCAGGCCATTTTTATCAACTTATCGAGACATCGGCGCCGCTGTCCGCGTGGGGTGATTATGTCTGGAACGAAGCACCCTTGGCGCTTGTCCAAGGCGTCGCAGGGCTTGCGATCATATCCATCGCAGCAGCGCTCATCGGTTATGTGCTCTCGGCGTGGTTCTGGCGCTGGCGGATAAGCGCCAAGTGGCGACGCCGGTCAAAGTCAATTGCGTCTCGTGGATAAGCTTTTTTAGCCTTTTGCCACACCAGCTTTCGCGCACAGCCAATCTCATGTGATGCAAGAGCCGTCTAAACAGGGGGCGAAACTGGGTTGGTGATTGACGGAATGTCCGGCGATCAGCGCTTTTTCCTTGGCTGGGCGCAGCTAGGGCGCAGCAATTATCGTGAGGCAAATTTGCGTCAGCGCTTGATAACCGAGCCGCACAGCCAGTCGGAACAACGCGCGGGGGGCGTGCGCAATCTTGACAAATGGTACGATGCGTTCCAGCCAAAAGCAGACGGGCAATTGTACCTCAAGCCTTAGGACCGCGTTCGCATCTGGTAAGGAGCCGCTTTGAACAAGATATCCCCGCCGACCCAATTCCAGATATTTGGCGGGGACATGGACCAGTCCGCCAAGCTGGATGTGCGTCAGCTGGCGGTATTGGCGTTCGCAACCTTATTGTCCCTGGCGATATTGTGGTTTTCGACGGGCAACATCATTCTTGTCGGTTCCTGCGCCGCCGTCATCATTGCGGCAGGTGCGCTCATTCACTTTTTCCGTCATGCGGGTTCGGTCGAGGTTACCGTCGATGTCTCGCCGCCGGACTGGTCCATCGCGCACGCTGCCACGCAGTTGAACGACGCTGCAATCGCCATAAGTGACCGTGCTGGTCAGCTGTTATGCGCAGATGACCATTTTACGAAAGCGTTTCCCGGACTGAAAGCGCCGCCGGATCTGGGGTTGGATGAAGCGAGCCAATCGTTGATGGTTGCGGCAGGTCGTGCCGCATGGCGCGACGGCAGTGCCCAGATCGATACTATAACGAAGGACCAACGCGCCTATAGCGTGAAGGTTGCCCGCGCGGGCGCCTCTGACGAATATCTATTATGGAGGCTCGCGCCCATTGAGCGGATTGCCATTGAAAGCCTTGCGATTGAGCTGATTATCGGACGTATCGGGCGTGCCATGTCCGGCAGCGGCGTCATGGCTGTCGCCGTTGGTCCCGACGGCTGCGTTCGTGCGGCAAACGCTGCTTTTGCCTTGCGCGCAACGGGCACGGATCAAGTTCCCCTCACTGGCCGTTCATTCGCAGATTTTGTGCGGATGGACGACAAGGGCAGCGTCTTTTTTGAACGCGAAGGACGTCGCGGCTTGCCTATCCGGCTTCTGCACGTGCCGTTGAACGCACATGATGTGGAAGGCTCCGCCTTGCTGCTCGCGGTGGACGAAGACGGAGCAAAGGTCGACCGCGGCCTCGCGCTGGCACATGTTGAGCAATTGCTCTCCACACTGCCTTTGGGGCTGGCGCTTGTTGATCGCGATGGCCGGTTCCTGTTTGCCAATGACGCATTTGCACGCGTGCTGGATGTCGAACCGACCAAATTGCCCCCTTATCCGGGCGATCTTGTCATTTCTGAAGACAAGGGCGTGGTCTTGGATAGCATTCGCCGTTATGGCAGCGGGCCCAAGACGTCAGGCGACATCGCCATTCGCTTGAAAGAGCGACCCGATGAAGTCATTGCGCTCTCCATCGCTGGCGTGCGCGGGCTTGGTGGCGCTGCGGTGCTGCTTGGACTTAAGGATAATAGCGAAGAGATAACCCTGAAGCGGCAGCTCGCCCAACAAACGAAGATGGAATCGATCGGGCAGCTGGCGGGCGGTGTTGCGCATGATTTCAACAACATCCTGACCGCGATTATCGGATATTGCGACCTCATGCTGCTGCGGCATCAGCCCGGCGATGGCGATTATGATGATATTCAGCAGATCAAGAA
>NZ_JBIICH010000019.1:0-22382 GCF_044239005.1 Sphingorhabdus sp.
CAGGTTTAGACACCCCATATGTCGATTATCAAGCCAATGCTTCGCCTGATGCCCCTCATTCTGCTCGCATCATGCGGCAGTATCGACGGGCAGTTTCCCTCGCTTGAACGGCGCGCGTACGAGAGCAATGACGCGATAACCGCGCCCATAACACCGCCAGCAGCGCCGGTTTCCATGCCCGTGGAGCTCGAGGCGCAGGTCGATGCGTTGCTTGCGCGGCACCAGCTAGCGCACGCGGCCTATCTGGAACGCCTTGATGCTGTCCGCGTCGTGGCCGCACGTGCAGCGGGAAGCGCCCCCGGCAGTGAAGGCTGGGTCAATGCGCATGTTATATTGTCGCGGCTCGATAAAATCCGTGATGATTCGGTCGCGGCAGTTCGCACCTTCGATGGTTTGATTGCGGATGCCAATGCGGGTGATTCGGGGCTGGCGGCACTGCTGACCGACGCGCAAAAGCCGGTGGTTGACGATGTCTCTGCGCAAAATGATGAAATCCGCCGACTTTCCCGCCTGATCGGGGAATAGCTATTCCCTGCCCAGCATAGGCGCATTTGCTTGCCTATGCGCGGTCCATGTGCACAACTTGGGCGATGGACGGTCAACACACGCAAGCCATTTCGCAAAATCCGGATATCCGGTTTCTCGGCAAGATGCTGGGGGACGTCATTCGCGCTTATGGCGGGGAAAAATTATTCCGGCAGACCGAATATATACGTTCGACGAGCGTTGATCGTTTTCGCAAAGTTGAAGGAGCCGAGGCTAGCGACAGCGGCCTTGGTGCGCTCAGCCTTGATGACACGCTGAGCTTCGTTCGTGGGTTCATGCTGTTCTCGCTTCTGGCCAATCTGGCGGAGGATCGGCAGGGCCTTGCGCATGAGGACGGCGCGACGGTCGCCGAAGCATGCACGCGGCTTATGGCAGAGGGCGTCGCCCTAACCGACATTCGTGAGATGCTTGGCCACAGCCTGATCGTGCCCGTGCTGACGGCACATCCCACCGAAGTGCGCCGCAAGAGCATCATCGACCATAAAAACCGGATCGCAAAGTTGATGGAGCTGCGCGATCATGGGCAGACGTTGACTGAAGACGGCGATGACCTAGACGCAGCCATCTACCGTCAGATTGCGCTTCTGTGGCAAACGCGGCCACTGCGCCGTGAAAAGCTATTTGTAGCGGACGAGATCGAAAATGCCCGCGCGACGATGCAGGATGTCTTTCTGACCGCGCTGCCAAAGCTTTATGCCGGTTGGGAAAAGGCGCTTGGCGGTCGTCCGCCGGGTTTTGTGCGTCTTGGCACCTGGATTGGCGGCGACCGTGACGGTAATCCCTTCGTCGATGCCGACACCTTGCGTTACGCAACCGCGCGTAACGGCGGCACGGCCATTCGGCATTATCTTGAGCTGATCCATAAACTTGGCGCGGAAATTTCGATCTCATCGCTGATGAGCGACACGCCCGAGCCTGTGCAGGCATTGGCCGAGAAAAGCGGCGACACTGCCCCAAGCCGCGCAGACGAGCCCTATAGGCGGGCGCTGTCGGGTATCTACGCGCGTCTGGCGGCGACACATATCAAACTGGTGGGCGATCAACCGCCGCGCCCTTCCAGCCTGTCAGGGCAGCCCTATGACGACCCAGACGAACTGCGCCGGGACCTTGTCACTGTCGCGTCGGGCCTCGCCAGCGACGGCGATGGCGCGCTGTCGAGCGGGGGCGCATTGGCGCGGCTCATCCGCTCGGTGGAGATATTTGGCTTCCATCTGGCGACGCTGGATTTGCGCCAGAACAGCGACGTGCACGAACGTGTGGTCGCCGAACTGTTTCGCGTTGCCCGCGTGACGCCGGATTATCTTGCGCTGGATGAAGGTGCACGGGTCGAACTTCTGGTCGCCGAACTGTCGCACAATCGTCCGCTGGCGGGCGAGTGGACGCATTATAGCGCGGAGACGGCAAAGGAACTCGCCATCGTCCGCGCGGCAGCCAAGGCGCAGGCTGATTTCGGTGACGCCGCCATCACGACCTACAATATCAGCAAGACGACAAGCGTCTCCGACATGCTCGAAGTCTATGTCATGCTGAAACAGGCGGGGCTGTATCGCATTGATGACGATGGAACCCCAAGCGCCACCATCATGTCCGTGCCCTTGTTTGAAACCATTGCCGATCTTCAGGCTGCGCCCGAAACGATGCGCGCCTTTTTCCAAATTCCCATGATGCAGGCGCTGGCCAAGGCGCGCGGGCATCAGGAAGTGATGATCGGCTATTCCGATTCGAACAAAGACGGCGGCTACCTGACATCCACGTGGGAATTATATGAGGCATCAAGCGCCTTGGCGAACGTGTTTGCCGACGCGGGCGTCGCGATGCAGCTGTTCCACGGGCGCGGCGGCGCGGTGGGCAGGGGCGGCGGTTCAGCCTTCGGCGCGATCCTCGCGCAGCCGCAGGGCACGGTTCAGGGCCGCATCCGCATTACCGAACAGGGCGAGGTCATTGCCGCAAAATATGGCACGGTCGACAATGCCGTCACCAGCCTGGAAACCATAGCGTCGGCGACAATGCTCGCCACGCTGTCGAGCGACCCGATTGCCGGCGCGGATGTAGCCCGTTTCAAGGCGGCTATGGCTGAACTCTCCGCCAGTGCCTTCCATCACTATCGCGGCTTGGTGTACGACACCGCCGGCTTCCGCACATTTTTCCGTCAGATGACGCCGATCAACGAGATCGCGACGCTCAAAATTGGATCGCGGCCCTCAAGTCGCACCGCATCCGACGCCATTGAAGATTTGCGCGCCATCCCCTGGGTGTTCTCATGGGCGCAGGCGCGCGTCATGCTGCCCGGCTGGTATGGCACCGGACAGGCATTGGGCGGTTTTGCGGACAAAGGCCTGCTGCGCGCGATGGCGGGCGAGTGGTCATATTTCCAGACCATTCTCGCCAATATGGAAATGGTCTTGGCCAAGTCCGACATGGGCATTGCCGCGCATTATGCTGGCTTGGTCGAGGATCAGGCGCTTGCGCAAGATCTGTTTGGCCGCATCAAGGGTGGCTGGCACGCGTCACGCGACAGCCTTCTGGATGCTACATGCCAAAGCCACTTGCTCGAGGCCAACCCGGCGCTGAACAATTCCATCCGCCTGCGCTTGCCCTATATTGAGCCGCTTAACCTGCTTCAAATCGAGCTCATGAAACGCCACCGCGCCGGTGAAGCGGACGAACGGATTGGTGAGGGCATTCAGTTGACGATTAACGCGATAGCGACGGCGTTGCGCAATAGCGGCTAGGCAACCGGTAGATCGCTTCGACCAAAACCATTGCCCGTTCGACAAGCTGTAAAATCACCGCTTCCCCTGCCGCATCTGCCTGATATGACGTTGCCATAGATAAATCAGGAGAGTTTCGATGCGCATAACCCAAACCGCCCTTTCTGCCGTTGCTGTGGCGCTGGTCTATATGGCCACGCCGGCCATTGCGCAGACTGCAGCTGCGGCACCCGTTGCCTCCGCCGAGGTTGACCAGAACGCCGCGATAATGGCGTTTTTCGATGAATATGATGCGCAACAGCTTGCGCGCTCGCCGCTCGGCAAATCCTATCGCGGCATCAAGGACAGCGACTATGGGAAATGGGACGACGGTTCCGAAGCAGCCGAAGCCCGCAATTATGAAGCCGAACGTTCGGCGTTGAAAGAAATGCGCGCGCGCTTTGACCCCGCCAAGCTGTCGCCTGAAAACCAACTCTCCTACCGCCTGTTTGAAAAGCGCGCAGCGCGCAGCGAGGGCGCGTATAAATATAACGACTATGGCTATATCTTCGATCAGATGAACGGCGCGCAGAGCCAGATCCCTGCCTTTCTCATCAACATCCACCGCATCGATACCAAGTCCGACGCGCGCGCTTATGTGAACCGGCTCTACGGTATTGGCCCCGCAATGACGGAGGCTGTAGGCCAAGCCAAAACGCGCGCCGCAAAGGGCATCATGCCACCCAAATGGGTCTATCCTTATGTCATTGCCGATTCGCGCAACGTCATCACCGGCGCGCCCTTTGATGGCGGTCCTGACGCGCCATTATTTGCCGATTTCAAGGCGAAGGTCGGCAAGCTGAAGATCACGCAGATCGAAAAGGATATCTTGATTGCGGACGCGGCGCAGGCGCTCACCGGCGCTGTAAAGCCAGCGTATGAGGCTTTGATCGCCGAAATGACGGCGCAGGAGAAAGTCGCCGGCACTGACGACGGCGTCTGGCGCTTCCCCGATGGCGCGGGCTATTATGCCGAGCGTTTGGCGAACTACACCACGACCAATATGACACCTGACCAGATTCACAATCTCGGTCTTGCGCAGGTTGCGCGCATCCATAAGGAAATGGGCGTCGTTCAAAAGAAGATGGGCGTGAAGGGCGACCTTCAGGCTTTCTTCAAATATATGCGGACGGAGCCCAAATTCTACGCACCTGAAACTGAAGAAGGCCGCGCGCTTTATTTGTCCGAAACGCAAAAGGCGCAGGACGTCGTCACGCCGTTGCTCCCCAAATGGTTCGGAATATTGCCCAAGGCGCCGTTGGTTGTGAAGCCAGTGGAAGCATTCCGGGAGAAATCGGCAGGAAAAGCGTTTTACCAGCGCCCCGCACCCGATGGCTCGCGCCCCGGCACCTATTACGCTAACCTCTATAAAATGGCCGACATGCCACTGACCGAGGTTGAGGCATTGTTTTACCACGAAGGCGCCCCCGGCCACCACTTGCAGCTGGCGATACAGACGGAATTAAAAGACGTGCCTGCCTTCCGCCAATTTGGCGGGGTGACGGCTTATTCTGAAGGCTGGGGCCTCTATTCGGAAAAGCTCGCCAAGGATATGGGGCTCTACACGGATCCGGCGCGTGATTTCGGCCGGCTGCAATTGGAACTGCACCGCGCCATTCGGCTCGTCGTCGACAGCGGTCTGCACCACAAACGCTGGACGCGCGAGCAGGCGATCAAATATGTCGAGGATAACTCGGCAGACGCCCCTGGCGGCATCGTGAAAGCCATCGAACGCTATATCATCTACCCCGGTCAGGCGACGGCATATATGGTCGGCCGCCTGAAAATCAGCGAACTGCGCGGCAAGGCACAAAAGGCGCTTGGGAAGAAATTCGACATTCGCGGGTTCCACGACACGGTGTTGAAGTCAGGCCCCGTTCCGTTGGATGTGCTTGAAGAACAAGTCGATGCTTGGGTATTGTCGCGGAAGTGATGGTGTTGGGGGGTTTCCCATCTTCGTTGGAATACCCCCACTGACCTTCAATCTAACCTACGCGCCTTTCATCCAAGGCAATGTCGGACAAATTTTTGATCACGACCGGGCTACGCTCCGGGAATTCCGCCACCAGCTTCAGCTTGCCGCCCATCGCCTCGATGTAGCTTGACATTGTGGACAGCAGCAAGTCGGCGCGGCGTTCCATGCGGGAGATGTTTTCCTGCTTCACGCCTAACAATTCAGCCATGCGTTCTTGCGTCAGGTCGTGCGCCTGACGTAACGCGCGTAGCGTCAGTTCGTCTTCAATCAGCGCCCGCGCACGCGTCTGGATTTTAGCCTGCTCGGCGGGGGTGAAGGTCTTCAGAAAGTCGTCCAATTGGCGGGTCATATTTTTACTTCTTCCTTTTGAGCAATGTTCCATGCCATCGGTATATGCAGTCAAAGTTATATGCCATCAAGAGCATATTCGGGGCCGTATGTCTCTATTCGGCGGGCTCAACCGCCTCCACAGCCCGCACCCCAAAATCAAAATGGATGCGCACCCAAACGCCCAATTGCGGCTTGTTGTCGATGCGCGGGCGCGTGACCAGAAATTGCCACGCGGCGATGGGTAATGCCTTGGCAAAAACAGTGCATTCAACTGCATATGTCAAACAGCGAAATCTTCCACCTTAACCGACGAACGCCATCAAAGAACATGACCCTTGTGATAGTGCAAAAATTGCACTATCATTCCACCCATGCCTCGACTTATCCGCTTTTCAAATTGCGAAATTGCGATGTTTTTCGGGGACCATCATCCGCCGCATTTTCATGTGCTGGCACGCGAAGGCGCGGCGCAGGTTCGGATTGATACGCTGGAGGTCATGAATATGTCAGGTAAGCTCGACATACGCGAGGCGCTCGACTGGGCGGCGGCGAACCGCGACATGCTGATGGCGAAATGGGAAGAGTTTAGCGGAGACGGAGTATGAGCATCGGCAAAATTACGGGTGTCACGCCCGTTTCGGCTTTGGTTATTTCGGTTGCTTGGGATGACAATGAGATGACGGCCATTGATCTGGCACCGATAATCGCTTCGCGCACCGCCTTACGGCCCTTGGTCCAGGCGGATGAATTTGCCGCTGTTACCGTGTCGCAAGACGGCTGGTCGCTCGAATGGCCATGCGGCATTGACTTCGGCGCACCGCAGTTGCGCCGCTGGGCCGATGAGCAGGCTGGCCGCATTATGGATCCTGCTGCTTTCCGTGCGTGGGTTGAGAACCACGGTTTTACGATCGATGCAGCGGCAGCGGCGCTTGGCCTTTCGCGCCGGACGATTGCCTATTATCTGTCGGGGGAGCAGCCCATCTCCAAAACGGTCATGCTTGCGACCATCGGTTATGATGGGCGGCGGGCTGCCTGATTTCTACTCGCTGGCAGGTGCCCCTGCTGCCACTACCTCCCTCACCCCAAAACCAAAATGTATCCGCACCCAGACGCCCAGTTGCGGCTTGTTGTCGATGCGCGGGGGTTTGACGAGGAACTGCCACGCGGCGAGACGAAGCGCTTTGGCGAGGCCGGTTCCGCGCGGGGTTTCCCCGATAATCTGGCAGTTTTCGACGCGGTTATGTGCCGCCATGCGGCAGGCGATGTCGGCCGATGCGCCGGGGGGGATCCGCTTGATCGCAGCGAGATAGGGGGTGAGTTCGCTGTCATAGGGTTCGCGTAGCCACGCCACGGGGTAAAGCTGCACGCCGCCGGGCCCGAGGCCCGGGCCCATCGTGCCGTTGGCGCCCTGTCCTTTGCCCTCACCGGTTCCGCTGCCGCCGCTGGCCGGAAATTTAGACAGGTCCATGGCGTCCAATTCAGACTTGCTCACTTTGATAAATTCAGGGCTGGGCGGCGGGGCCTTCACCGGATTTACCGGCGGTAATAATGGTATCGGGAGTGGCGGCGTGATGGTCTGTTGTTGCTCTTTGGTCACCGACGTCTTGGTTTCATTCTTTTCTGCCGACGATGCCGCGTCCGCCTCAGCCTCCAACGAAAATGTATTCAGACCGCGCGTCCCCGCCGCTGGCCCACCCGACCGCATGCTGAGGCTGAGTATCGCGAGAATGATGATCGCTTCGAGCAAGAGCGCGATAACCACACCAAGGCCCCGTCGCTGGACCAAATCCCACCGCGGTTCAGTGGTCCAATCTGTCTGTTCTGAATAAGCCATGCGCGCACGGCGACCTTTACGGTATCAGGCAGAGCTTGCAACGCACCAATTTAGCGGTGCGTGGCGTGCCGCAGACTACAGCGGAACGAAGCGGACCTTCAATCCATCCTTTGGCTTGGGGATTGGCCAAGCCTGCCAATCAGGTGCGTAACCATCTGCAATCTCGACGCGAACCGAGGTCAGCAGGTGATGCGTGAACAGCTTCATCTGCATATAGGCGAAATGCAGACCGAGGCACATGTGCGCGCCGCCGCCAAAGGGCACCCACGCATATTTATGCCGCGCCTTCACCTTATCGGGCGTAAAGCGCATGGGGTCGAATGTTTCGGGGTTTTCCCAATATTCGGGCATCATGTGCACATAAGACGGGCTGATGCTGACCGACGTGCCCTTCGGAATGTGATAGCCCATAAATTCGAAGTCTTTGAGCGCGCGGCGCGGGATCGACGGCACCGGCGAAATCATCCGCAGCGCTTCTTTAAACGCATATTCGGTGAGCTCGAACTTATCGAGATCGGCAAAGGCGATGTCTGCACCGGCTGGCGCGATGGCGAGGCACTCCTCGCGTAGTTTTTGCTGCCACTCGGGGTGCTTGGCGAGATACCAAATCATCGACGTGACCGACGACGTGATGGTGTCATGTGCCGCCATCATCAGAAAGTTCATATGGTCGATCAATTCGCCGTCCGACATATATTCGCCGTCTTCGCGCTTTGACCGGCAAAACTGGCTGAACATATCCTGCCGGTTTTCATTGCGGCGGCGTTCGGCAATTTGCGGTCCGAAATAGTCGATGAGATATTTGCGACCGGCAACGCCTTTGCCCATCGAGGTAAAGGGAATAGGTGCACGGATCGGCGCGACCGAGGCTTGCACCATATCGACGAAGGCCTTGTTAATCTTGTCGGCCTCTGGCCCCAGCGGGATCCCTAAGAAGCTGCTCGCCGCAACATCAAGCGTGAGTTGCTTGATCGCAGGATAGAACAGCATGTCACCGCGCCAGTTCTTTAACTGTTCGGCAAAAATGCGGTTCATGTCTTGGGTGTAGGCACGCATCGGGCCTGGCTTGAAGGCGATGCCAAGTGCGCGACGGTCCATGCGGTGATGGTCAAAATCCATCAGCATCAGGCCGCGGGGGAAGAGCAGATTAAGCACTGGGCCCCAGCCTTGCTCAGACGAGAAAAGCTTTTCCCGGTCGAACAGCATCAATTCATTCGCCTCGGCACCAACCAAAGAAATCGTCGGATTGCCAAAGGCGTTGGTGCGGAACACCTTGCCATAGGTTTTGACCATATGTGCGCCATAAGCAGGCGGATCGCGCAGCACGCGGAATGTCGTGCCAACAATAGGCAGGCCATTTTCGCCAGGAATATGCGCAAGCTCATCAATCTTTTTGCGCGGCACCCAATGCGGGTTCGCAGCTTCGCTGTGGGCAAGGGCCATGGGCTTCATTCCTGTTTAATTGCGCGGTTAATGTTTACTGCCATGGATGTCAGTACGGTGCAAGTGGGACGTGGGTGCGGAGTAGGGGGCGCCGCGCAGTTGTATTCATGCGTAATAAAATAGTGATTTCATGAGCATTGTAACGCAGGGCCAATGCAGTCGGCGCTCGCACGTCTTGTCCGATACGCAAATGCGCCTATATCGGCGGCAATCTATGCGAAACTTCTTCCAGAAATTACTCTCGCCCACGCCGAAGCCCTTGGCGACCCGCGTACCTGACGGGCGGCGCGTGTATGCGGTTGGCGACATTCACGGCTGCGCCGACCTCTTTGGAAAGCTCATCTCCGCGATTGAAGCCGACGACCGCGCGCGTGGGCCGTCTGAGACGACCGTCATTTTGCTGGGTGACTTGGTGGATCGCGGCCCCGGCAGCCGCGGCGTGATCGACGCCGCGCGCGGCTGGAGCCAGAGGCGGGCCGTGCGCATTCTCTTCGGCAACCACGAGGAAATGTTCCTGAAGTCGTTCGAAGATGAAGGCGTCCTGCGCCAATTCATCCGCTTCGGGGGAAAGGAGACCATCCTCTCCTACGGCATCACGCGCGACGAATATTTGGAGATGACAGTCGAGGAGTTGCAGGCAGCGATGGTGGCCTGCATCCCGTTGGAAGACCTCGACTTCATGCGCGGCTTTGAGGACATGATCGTGATCGGCGACTATATATTCGTGCACGCCGGCATTCGGCCCGGCGTCGACCTCGACAGCCAGGCGCCCGCCGACTTGCGCTGGATACGCGAACCGTTTCTGAGCCACGTGTCGCAAGACCGGATGTGCGTCGTCCACGGCCACACGATCACCGACGCGCCCGACGTGCGTCCAGGACGCGTCGGCATCGACACAGGCGCCTACGCTTCAGGTCGCCTGACGGCCATCGGCTTAGAGGGCGCCGAGAGGTGGTTTTTAGAGGTGCAGTGAGGCGGGCAGGGTCGCGCCGCATTGGCGGACCATGCAATGTTCATTGGCCATTTAACGATGAAGGTCTTTCGCATTCAACTCGTCCACAACCCTCTGCGCATTCTTGCGGCGCGTTGGGGTGGTGGGGTGTGTAGTCGCCAGAAATGAGGCGAGCGGGGCATTGGCGTATAGCCTTGCCCAAAAGTCTGGAGCGATTTTGTAGTTATAGCCGGCACGCGCGACCATCATTATTCCCACGTGGTCTGCGTCCAGCTCCATTTGGCGCTGGGCCTTGCCCGCGAGGCCGAGGCTCGTCGCGAGGCCCGAAAGTGCGGATTTTTCATTGAGCCTCTTTGGGTGACCCAGAAGATTGTGTGCCATCTCATGCGCGATGACGAGTGCGAGTTCGTCGTCGCTCTCGACCCAGTTGACGAGGCGCCCGGAAATTTGTGCGACAAGGCCATTTGCATTTGCGTTGAGTGTGTTGCCGGGGGCCAGCTCCACGCGGGAGCGGCACACATTTTGGGGTGTCACACTAACCTCGAGCCTCTGGCTGCCGCGCTCAATTGACAGCACCGATGCCCTTTGTTCGGGTAGGGCCTCCAGCGCCGCCATGGCGGCCGCCACCGCGTCATAACTTGCGGCGCTTTTCTTACCCCAACTTTTGTCGGCAAGGTCTACGCCATTGACTGCCCGAAGGGTGTCGTTTGGCTTCAGGCCTGCGGCAGATGCCGGCGATCCCTCGGCGACGGCTAGGATTGACGGGTAACTGTCGTCTAACACGAATGCTGCCTGGGCCGCGGCGCGATAGGCGGGCGCATATTGGCTGACATGTTGTAGGCTGACGCCGATTGACGCCCAAAGCTTGGCGCAGCTGTCCGCATTGCGTGAGGCGATGCGCCAGGCGATGTCTGCGACGCGTTGGTCGTCTCTTTGAAGTGCCAGCAGGCTGGCCTGCGTGTCGTCGCTAACTTTAGCGTGGCTGTTTACACTGGCTGCAGGCGCCGAGAGTGCGACGAGGATGCAAAGCGCCCAGAGCCGCATAGCTAGCCGCGTCGGTCGTCGAGGACCCAGTTGCGCTTGGAGAGGCGCACCATCGGCCTGCGACAGCTACGACAGCGCGACGTATATTGGTCGCCAGACTTGCGAATGCGGCTGCTGCTGCGTTTGTGCTTGCCGCGTGGGCAGCGGAAAATTCGGCCGTACAGGCTGTCCAGGATCCGCAAAAATCCCCGCTTGTCGTATTCGAAGTCCAAGTCTTGTTTCCAATTCATTAGGTTCGGGCACGCCGAGATGCGTCAAAAATCTTTCACCATTCGCTAAAAGCGTCCCTAATTTAGTTTGAGCCGAATATAAAGGCCCATTGAGAATGGGAGGATAATATGTGCATAAAAATTCTCAAAAATTCCCATGTCGGTTGACATTGGTGTCGAATCATGTCTATTAGGGTTAACGAAAAGTAAAAAACCTGTTCCGACTGGAGTTTGTATGAAAAAAATCGTTTCTGCGCTTGCTGCGGTAGCTCTGATGGTTCCGTCGGTTGCCTCTGCTGCCACAGCTTCTGAATCGCTCTCGGTAAAGTCGGCTTCAGTTAAGCCTGTCCGCGCTGCTGCGAAGCCTGGAAAGTCCAAGGCTGTTTCGACACCCGTTCTCATCCTCGCTGCTATCGCAGCTGTGGCTGGCGTTGTTGTTGCTACTGGCGGTAGCGACAGCAAATAATTTCAGTCTAACCACTGACACGAAAAAAGGGGCGTTTTTCGCCCCTTTTTTTATCACTTTATTACTGTCCTCGCCCGTTAGGCGTTCTAAAATTGGGTTATGCAGATGTCTGATACAAAAGACTCTCGGGCAAGGCGCTCCCTAGACATTCCCTTTATATTGTTTTCGGTGTTCATGCTGGCCGTCTTCTTCGCAGGCGGCAGTAGTTGGTCCGACGAGCCACATCTCATCCTCCTGCGCCCGCTGGCCTTGGTCGTGGCGGCGATTGGCCTATGGTCTCTCAAGCTTGAACATATTCGCCAGTTTTGGGCTGTCTGGCTCATATTTGGCCTGGCCACGTTGCTCACCGCGTCACATTTGGTGCCGCTTCCCTACGATGTGTGGAGCAACTTGCCTGGGCGGCAGGTCATTGTAGATATCGACAAGGCCGTCGGCCTCGGCCAAATATCTCGGCCCCTGTCGATGTCACCAGAGACGACGCTGAATGCATTGTTGTCGCTGTCGGTTCCATTTGGGGTGCTGGTTTTGGCCTCTCAATTTGATGGCTTACAGCAGAGGCGCGCTTTGGGCGTTGTCTTGCTGCTCTCATTCACGAGTGCCGTTGTCGGGCTATTGCAGGCGACGGGCGCGGATATTGTCCTCTATTCGCGGCAGGCAATGCAAGACGTTGCGGGTCTGTTTGTGAACCGAAACCATCAGGCGGCGCTTCTGGGGCTCATTTTCCCGATGGCGGCGGTGGCGGTCAGTGCCGGTGTTGCGATGGGATTGCCGCGCAAAATTGAGGTGTTCGCGGGCGCCTCCATGTGCCTCGTCGCTGTGCCGCTCGTGCTGATTACAGGATCGCGGACCGGGTTATTGGTGGCGGGAACGTCGCTTGTCTTGGTATTTGCCTTTGGTCTCCTCCCCTTAAAGCGGGTCGCGATTAAGCCTTGGGTGCGCTACTCGGCGGCATTTGCGAGTGTCGGGGCACTGGTGTGGGCCACGGTTTGGGCGTCGCGCGACGTCGCATTTATGCGTCTCGAAGACCAGACGGAAGATTTGCGCTGGCCCGTATGGCAGAGCATCGTAGAAATGCTGCCGCACTATCTCCCCTGGGGGACGGGCGTGGGGAGTTATGTTGAGGCTTATCAGGTCTTAGAGCCGGATAGCTTGCTGCGGCCTACTTTTTCTAATCACGCGCACAATGAGGTGCTGGAAATCTTGTTCACGGCCGGCATCCCCGGCGCGGCACTTCTGCTCTTGGCATTGGTCTTTCTCGGCGTGGCGTTCTGGCGGGGTCTGCGCGCCTCGGGTGACGCCGCTTTATTTAAACGCCTGGGCATTTTAGTGATAATTCTTCTCGCAATTGCAAGTATATCTGACTATCCGGTCCGCACGCCTATTTTGTCGGCGGTCTTTGTCTTGGCGGCCATTTGGGCGTCGGCATCCCAAAGTGTATTTCATAAGTCTGATCATCAATAAGGTTCGGCATGCAGATCTTAAAATCTCTCGGTATTGGCCTCGCTCTCCTTGCACTTCCCGTCTGCGCCTCCGCTGAGGACGGCGAGCAGCGTGAGGGTCTCCAAAGGGTCAGTGCAGATGAATTGCCGGCGCCGAGCTTGGCTGACTTGCAAGCTTCTGAGCGCCCCTATCGCGTGGGGCCATTTGACAAGCTGACGATCGACGTCTTCGGCAGCGCGGAATTGAGCGACAAGGAAGTGCAAGTTGACGCCAGCGGCCGCATAACCTTCCCCCTTGTCGGGACAGTCGAAGTCGCGGGCAAGACGCCGGGCGAGGTGAGTATCGCCCTGCAAGACTTGTTCCGCGGCCGCTTCATTAAAAACCCCCAAATCAGCGTCAATCTCAAGGAAATCGTGAGCCAGACGGTCACCATTGGCGGAGAGGTGAAGAAGCCTGGCGTATATCCGATCGTCGGCAAGATGACGCTCATGACCGCCATCGCATCGGCCGAGGGCTGGACCGACATTTCGTCTCGGGGTTCAGTCGCGGTCTTCCGGACCGTTGGCGGCAAAGATTACGCCGCCCTCTACAATGTCAAAGCAATTCAAAAGGGGACTTACCCCGACCCTGAAATTTACGCGAGTGACATAGTGATGGTGGGAGATTCCCAGGGCCGCAAAATCTGGAAAGATTTCTTAGGCGCATCGCCACTGCTGGCGCCGTTTATCTACGTGCTCACCAACAAAAATTAATATTTGAATTGGGTTTCCACATGAACGAAGTCGTAAACGCGCCAGCCAACATGATTGAGCAGCCGGCTGTCCAAAATTCGCGGGGACTGCTTCCGCCGATCCTGCTGCAATATTGGCACACGGCGCTGCGTTGGCGTTGGCTGATGACGGGCATTATTGCTGCCACATTGGTGATTGGCGTTGTCGCGACGCTTCTGATGGCGCCGCTCTATACGGCCAAGGTGCAGGTACAAATCGACCGCCAGCAAAAGCAGGTCACCAAAGTTGAGGGCTTGGATGCCGAGACGAGCTCTCAGGATTTGGAGTTTTACGCAACGCAATATGCCCTGCTAAAGACGCGGCCCCTCGCTGAGCGGGTCGCCTCCGAGCTTGGCCTCTACAAGAGCGCCGCCTTCTTGGAGGCGCACGGCCTCGACGCGGACATGATGACGAAAAAGGTGCCGGGTAAGTCGGACGCGCAATTGAGAGAGGAGCACAAGCGGCGGGTTGTCGGATTGCTCCTACAGAATATTGCGATTTCGCCTATTCGTACATCCAAGCTCGTCGACGCGTCCTACACCAGCAGAAGCCCAGAACTGTCTGCAGCCATCGCGAATAAGTGGGCCTCGTCCTTTATTGCGCTCAGCATGGACCGCCAGTTTGCCTCGACTGCGGATGCCCGTAAATTTTTGGAGGAGCGTCTGGCGTCTCTTCAGGAGAAGGTAGGCCAGAGTGAGCGTGCCGTCATTCTCTATGGCTCAAATGCGGATATCGTTAACCTAGATCAGATACGCGACGGCGACGGGCGGACACTCGGTAACCGAACCCTCGTTGGCGCAAGCCTCGAGCAATTGTCGCAGGCGCTCAACACGGCAACAGCCGCACGTATTGAGGCGCAGGCAAGGGCTGGCGGTGGCGGCGACACGACTGCCGAGGCGACTTCAAGCGCAACGCTTGCCGGCCTGCGTCAACAGCGCGCATCCGCCGCTGCCGAATATGCAAAGCTGAGTGTCCAGTTTGAGCCGGAGTTCCCTGCCGTCAAGCAATTTGCCGAGCAAATTCGCGTTATTGACGCGGCCATTGCGCGCGAAACGGCGCGCATTGGCGCGGCGCGCACGCGTGAGTATCGAGAGGCCCAGAAGCGCGAAAGCGAACTCAAGGCAAAAGTCGACCAGCTGAAGGGCGACATGGACCGGCAAAACAGGGCAAATATTCAGTATAACATCTACCAGCGAGAGGCTGACACGAACCGTCAACTCTATGACGCCCTCTTGCAGCGCTACAAGGAAATTGGCGTTGCGGGCTCGGTTGGCGTAAACAACATTGCTATTGTTGAACCGGCAATTGTTCCCGACAGGCCGTCGTCGCCGAAGATGCCGATCAATTTAGCGATCGCCTTGCTCCTCGGCATCGGCCTGGCTGCGGCGACTGTCTTTGCCCTTGAGCAAATAGACGAGGGCATCCGTGAGCCGTCGCAGGTGGAGCCGCTTCTGGGCGTTCCACTCCTGGGGATGACACCCACGGTCGCGGACGGAAATCTGTACGAGGAATTGCGAGACCCGAAGTCACACCTCTTCGACGCCTACTTCTCTATCCGCTCAAGCCTAGCATTTGCGACCAACCACGGCCTGCCGAAGTCGTTTGCAGTTTTGAGTACGCGGCCGGGGGAAGGCAAGTCGTCTACGGCTCTGGCGCTCGCGCAGATCATTGGCCGGACTGGGAGGCGCGTGCTCTTGGTCGACGCCGACCTGCGATCGCCGTCGATCCACTCGATGGTCGACAGATCGAACGAAGTCGGCTTCAGCAACTATCTGGCGGGCGAGAATGACTGGTCCCACATTGTGCAGGAGACAAGCCTCAAGAATGTGAGCATCATTGCGGCGGGGCCGGTCCCGCCAAGCGCCGCTGAACTTTTGAGTGGCGACAGGCTCGCTCAATTTGTGAAAGAGGGCCTCGGTCAATTCGACCACATCGTCATCGATAGTCCTCCGGTTTTGGGCATGACGGACGCGCCGCTTATTTCTAAGTCGGTGGAAGGCGTAGTATACGTAGTTCAGGCTGGCGGTGCCGCTGTGCGCGGCGTCAAGGCGTCGATCCAACGCATTCGCCAAGTGAATGGACACATCTTCGGCATCGTCCTCACAAAGGTTGGCGGAGACGCGAAGGGCTACGGCTACGGCTACGGCTACGGCTACGGCTACGGCTACGGCCAGCGTTACGGCGAAGAAGATGAGGCGCGCGGCTAAAATGGGGTCTGGGCTTCTGTCTAGAGCGGGCCGCCTTGTAGGTATCGCCCTCCTGTTGGCCGGTGCAGCCTATTCCAGCCAGAATTCCGCTCAGTCCTATTTGCTGAAAGCTGACCCAAAAGCGGCCTATTCAGCTGATCCGACGGACGGCCTAGCTGCCGTAAATGCCTTCGCCGCTGAACTGACAAAAAATCCGCAGTTTATAATCTCAATTAGAGACACCAATGCAGCGCAGGCATCGTTCGTGAGCCGCCCACTAAATGCCACTCTCTTGTCTTTTTATGGGCTGAGGGCGGCTTCTATTGGTCAATCCGGATTGGCAAATGCCGTCATGGCTTCTGCCGATACTGTCTCTCGCCGCGATGCCTTTAGCCAGCTGTGGATGATTGAACAGAAAAGTGGGGCGGACGACGTGAAAGGAGCCGTCAGTCACTACAATGCCTTGCTGTCTGTGCATCCCGCAATGCAGGCGACGCTTCTTCCAGTGCTTGTGTCGGCGCTTGCCTATCCCGAAGTCAGGGCGGCAATACGACCCTATTTGAACCCAGAGATGAGGTGGGGTTGGAGCGGGCCTTTTTTGGATCTAGCGTCACAGCGCGTTGAAGTTGACCAATATCGGGGCCTAGTGGAACCTATAGCGTCAAGGCTTAGAGGTGATGAATATGCCGTCAGTAATGCGCGCATCATCTATCGGATGCTTCAATCAGGCTTGGCTGGCGATGCGTGGAAACTATTTTCTCTTGTCGCACCCAATGTTGACGTAGGCGCATTTCGCGCCTTCGCTCCGAGTGGCGCTAACATTGATCCGAAGTGGCAGCCGCTGTCTTGGACCTTAGGCCAGTCAGACGATATCTCGGCCAGCGTCGATGGCGATGGCACAATCGATGTGACTGTGGCGCCGACAGCGCGGGGCCTGATTGCGTCGCGGGATGTGCCCGTAACTCCATCCTCGACATATGTGCTGGGGCATCGATCTCTTTATGAACCAGGCTCTCCGAGCGCATCACTTCGCTGGAGTGTTTACTGTTCAGTTCAAAATGGGCGTCAGCTTATTGTCGATCGCTTTGTGCCAGCGACTGCGAACTCAAAATTAGCGCAGCTGTCGGTCGAGGTGCCAGAAAACTGTAATCTGGTGAGAGTTGAATTGAGTGCCCTCGGGTCCGAAGGGCAGTTGAGCTCCATGGTGAAGATAACTGACTTAATGCTGGCAGAATCGAATTGAATTTTGGACCGACTGAATTCGTTCGCCGAGCAGTGCCGCATGAACCCCTTCAAGGGAACCGGAAAGCCCGAACCGTTGAAGGCAAGCGCAACAATCCACGCCTCAAAACAGCACACTGACGCTTTCATTATTGATTTGTTTTACGCAGCCTGAAGGCGTTCCATCTGTTAGCGGGCAGTTGGCTGAGTGGTAATGAATTACACTTAGCCTGCGAAATCTCTGACCTTCTGGCTCGTGCCACGGGGCAGGATCATCACTTCATTGCCGTTCGCAACAATGAGCAAGTCGTCCACGCCATGCACCGACACGCGGATACCGTCGGCGTGAATAAGGTTACCGTGACTGCTATCCACCCGAACAGTGCCGGACGTAACATTTCCATCGGCGTCCTTGTTCCCGATATCGTGCAACGCATCCCAGCTGCCGACGTCTGACCAACCCATGCTCACTGGAGCGACGGCGACCTTCGCCGCCTTTTCCATAATCGCATAATCGATGCTGTCTGCGGGGCATGCGGCGAAGCTGGCCTCGTCGGGATTTATGTGATTGCCGTTGCGCTGGGCCCGCGACATAGCGTCACGAACCGCTGTGTCCATCGAAGGTGCAAACTGCTTTACGGCGTCCAAATAACTGTCCGCACGGAAAAGGAATATGCCGCCATTCCACACATGGTCACCGGCCTCAATCATGGCCGCGGCGCGGGCGGTGTCAGGCTTCTCCACAAAGCGCTGCACGGCCTGAACGCCGGCGCCAACGGAGGACCCCATTTGGATATAGCCATAGCCTGTCTCGGGGCCAGTGGGGTTGATCCCATAAGTGGCGAGCCAACCATCCAGCACTACAGGTAAAAGTGCCTCGGTTGCTCCGTGAAAAGCAGCTTCGTCTGCGATGACATGGTCGCTTGGCATCACCAGCATCACCGATTGCGGCGCACTTACGGCGAGTGCGGCCAGCGCAATCGCGGGCGCCGTATTGCGGGCGCAGGGCTCAAGCAAGATGATCGCATCAGTGACGCCGATTTCGGCCAATTGTTCACTGACAATTCCCGCATGCGCGGCATTTGCGACGATAATGGGTGCGGTGAAGCGTTCACGGTCCATGACCCGCAATACGGTCAACTGGAACATTGTACGCGCATCGGTAAGCGCCAAAAACTGCTTCGGCGTTTGCGGCGTCGATAGCGGCCAAAGCCGCGTACCGCCGCCACCCGATAATATTACAGGAGTTATAGTCACAAAGTCTCCGGATTTTGGGCGTGATAATGGGGAACAGTCATTTCTGATCTGGCGTTAGCTGCCAAACCCAGAAAAAACTATAAAAATTCCGGATTTTCGAAAATGCAGAGTAGCAATGCCGTTACGACCGAGATTTACTTAATTGAGTAAACAACCCCATGCAATTTTTGCAGTGTACCAGTGGGTTTGACCTGCTATTGATCGTGGCATGAAGTTAAAAAAGCATCTGGTTGACAAGCCGTGGGGTCGAACGGACATTTCGGCGGAATTCGGCAACATGAGTGGCCGCCGTGTTGGCGAGATATGGTATAGCGCCGACACCGAAACACCTTTGCCGATTTTGGTGAAATGGCTTTTCACGTCCGAGAGGCTCTCCATCCAGGTTCACCCTGACGACGCGCAGGCACAGGAACGCGGCATGCCCTCTGGCAAAGAAGAGTGTTGGTACGTTGTTGACGCTGAGCCCGGCGCGGTAATTGGAATTGGGACGAAGCGCCCGCTCAGCGGCGAAGAACTTTACGCGGCGTCGCTTTCAGGTGAGATTGAAGGACTGATAGACTGGAAGAAAGTGTCTGCGGGAGACTATTTTTACATTCCCGCCGGCACCGTCCACGCCATCGGGGCCGGAATAAGTCTTGTCGAAGTTCAGCAATATGCGGACATCACCTATCGCCTATATGATTACGGCCGCGATCGGGAACTGCATCTGGACGACGGTGTGGCGGTATCGTCTGCGACACCATATGCGGACGCTCGGTCCGGGCAGGCTAGCCTAGGAACACAGTTAGTGGATGGCCCATATTTTCAACTTTGGCATGTCCGTGACATGGGCGACGTGCCGGCGTTCCCGCATTCAGGGAATGTCTGGATTATTCCGCTGTCAGGGCAAGTCCAAACAGATGGAGGAGGCGCGGGAAAGGGCGAGTGCATAGTCGCATCCGATAAAGCAAAGATCGCTTTTTCAAGCGACGCAACGGCCCTGGTTGCCTTCTAGAAAGTGTAGAACGTATGAGTACGCGTGCTTTTCCGCTTGCTGCGCGGTCCGGTGACTGAATACCAGCCGAAAGCCGACAGTGTCCTCGGGTTTGAAGGGCAGTTGAGCGTAATGGTACAAATAAATGACTTAACGCTTTCAAAAACGAATTGAATTCTGGAGGGACTAGATTATCAGAAATCTTCTTAATGAAACCTAGCCAGTTTTGTCCAAGAAATCAAATATTTTTCGATATTTCTTAATATTATTCAAGGTAGTGGTTGAACCAGATGCTGAGTGACGAAATAATGATAAATTTAACGCTCAGCCTAGGGCTCTTATACTCCGCATTGGTTGTTGTTTTTTGTAAACAGATCGCAGTGCGCTTGGGTATCGTTGATCATCCAGGAGCCCAAGAGCATAAGTCCCATGCGGCGCCGACCCCGCTTGTCGGCGGCCTTGTGGCACTTCCGCCGGCGATTGCTATTCTACTGCTGCAGTTCTCCCAAGAGGACATTTCCTCGAAGCACGCGGCGTCTTACTTAGCGCTCGCATTTGCTACCCTGTCTTCACTGATCGTGGGGTTTCTTGACGACCGGCGTCACATTTCTGCCCAACTTAGATTGATTATCTCCTCAGGCATTTTTGGAGTGGCCATTTCGATTAGTCCAGATTTTGTTGTCTCTGCACTCGACCTTCAGGGTCTTGGCTTCAAGATTGAATTAGGCTTGCTCGCGATACCCTTTTCGGTTTTTTGTCTGCTGGCCTTTCAGAACTCGGTTAATATGGCTGACGGACGAAATGGTCTAGTCGGTGGGGTGACTATCATATGGCTAATGGCACTATTATCTTACGGGTGGCACCCCTTAACGTTCGGCATTGTTTCTCTGGCCATTGGACTGTTTGTCGCTCTGGGCGCCAACCTCGGCGGCAGGATTTTCCTTGGTGACGCGGGCACATATGGAATTGGTGCCTTTGTAGGGCTGGCGACAATATGGATTCACCGATCGAATATAGGTCTCCATACCATTGACGTGGTTATAATGTTTATGGTTCCCGGGCTAGATATGGCTCGGTTATTTGTCTTTCGCATGGTCAAAGGCCGACATCCATTTTCTGCTGATCATAACCACCTTCACCACTATCTAGATCGCTCAGTTGGTTGGACGTATGGGAGAAAGATTTATTACGCTCTTGTTGCTTGCCCAATTGTTTTTTCAAGGCTTCAGTTAACGGATCCATTAGTTGTGCTGCTGTTTGGCTTTGCTCTTTACTTGCTCACCATTTTGATTGGGCATATAATGGGGAGGTCAACTTTACCGGCAATTGGTCATCGGGCACGGGTACCGCACCACAGCTCTGACAATGGATGATCGGAATGGGCGTGCCCCAATAACGCTGACGCGAAACGCCCCAGTCGCGCAGGCGATATTGCGTCTGGCCTATGCCCCAGCCTTCGACCTGCGCGCGTGCAATGACATCGGCCTTGGCCTGATCAATCGTCATGCCATTCATCCAATGGGAATTCACAATCGTGCCGGGGCCAGTGAAGGCAATATTGCCAGCAAAGACGCTATCAGTCACATCGCCATCGGCAACGACGCGGGTAACGGGCAAATCATATTTGCGGGCAAAATCAAGGTCGCGCTGGTCATGCGCGGGGCAGCCAAAGACGGCGCCCGTGCCATAGTCCATCAGCACAAAATTGGCGACATAGACCGGCAAATGCCAGCTGGCATCCAGCGGATGTTCGACGGTTAGACCAGTGTTAAAGCCCCGCTTTTCCGCGGTTTCAATATCGGCTGCCGGCTCTCATCCGCCAATGCCTGAAAGCGCTTTGCCTCGGATAATCCCAGCTCGCCATACTTTACTTCCAGCTCTAAAGCGGCGCCCCGATGCGCCAATCCGCCGTGCGCGGTCGACCGTCTTCGCAACAGCCAAGGCCTCCGGCAGTGCGCGGATAATCTGCTCTTCTGTAAACCCTAATCGCCTTATCGATCTGCCCTCTTATCAATGGCCAGACCCTGATTACAAATGAAGGAAACTTATGAGGTAGCATCAGTTTCCGAACATTTGGTCTGGATTGGGGATTTCCATCGGGCGAAATTTCTCATTCAAATCCGCGCTTTTGAAACAAGATGGCACGAATGGCGCTTTAGATGGGATTACGTGTCTGGGTTCTTGTAACTATTGTCGATGGATTGTGTCGCCGCGCAGCGGCGGCTCAGTCCCTTGGTTCAGTGAGCGCCGCGCGGCAGGAAATGTTGCTTCGAAGCCTCAAAGTTGTGACATGCCCAAGTGCCGACCTGGATCGTGAAGGCAATTGAACGCTATATCGCCTACACCGGTCAGGCTACGACTTTCACGACACGGAGGCGAAAGCTGGCGTAGTGCCGCTTGATGTGCTCGAAGAGCGGGTCGATGCGTGGATCACATTATGACATTAAGCGATTTCAGTTCAGCAAATCTATTTTGGGTCCGCTGTCAAGACTTGCAATGAGTGGTATCAAAGTTTAGCTGGCTGCTTGTTGTGCCTGGCTTGGTAAGGAGCTACCTTTTAATGAAAATTGCTATGATCGGTTCTGGCTATGTCGGCCTTGTGTCTGGCGCGTGCTTTGCTGATTTTGGCCATGACGTTGTCTGTGTGGACAAGGATGAGTCCAAGATTGCCCGCCTACAGGCGAATATCATGCCGATTTACGAGCCTGGCCTTGACGCGCTTGTCAAAACCAATGTCGATGCAGGCCGGTTAAGCTTTTCCACAGATGTTACAGAGGCGGTCAAAGGGTGCGATGCGGTTTTCATCGCCGTGGGCACGCCGTCGCGCCGTGGTGATGGCCATGCGGACTTAAGCTATGTCTATGCCGCTGCCGAGGAATTGGCGCGCGCAATCGACCCGCGCACGGTTGTTGTTACAAAATCGACTGTTCCAGTTGGAACCGGTGACGAGGTCGAACGGATCATCCGCGAAACCAACCCTAATTTG
>NZ_JBIICH010000130.1:0-5586 GCF_044239005.1 Sphingorhabdus sp.
AACGAGGCGATCAACTGGTCGTTCCTGCCGCAAAAGGCGGCGGACGCATTTGGTGGCGGCACATGGAGCCTTGCCAACCCGATCTCCGAAGACATGAAGGTCATGCGCCCTTCGCTGTTGCCGGGATTGCTCTCTGCCGCGCAACGGAACATGGATCGCGGCGCGTCATCGGTACGTCTGTTCGAAATCGGTCGGCGTTATTTTGCCGCAGCGGATGGGACAAGCGACGAGCGCCTGACGGCGGGAATCGTTCTGGCAGGCGACAAATCCGTGCGCAATTGGGCGACTGGTAAATCGGCAAAATTTGATGCTTTTGATGCCAAAGCAGAGGCCCTCGCGTTGCTCAAGGCAGCGGGTGTCGCAACCGACGGTCTGCTGGTGATGGACGATGCCGGTGCGCATTATCATCCCGGACAATCGGCGACATTGCGCATGGGGCCAAAGAATATTCTTGGCGCATTCGGCACGCTGCATCCGGCAACGGCAAAAGCCTTTGATCTGGACGGCAGCGTTGTCGCCGCAGAAATATTTTTGGATGCGATACCGCTCAAAAAAGCCACTGGCTTTATGCGTCCGGCGTTTACGCCACCTGCATTGCAAGCCGTTACCCGCGACTTTGCGTTTCTGGTTGCGCAAGATACGCCGGCCAATGATCTGGTTCGGGCCATTAAGGGATGCGACAAAGACAACATTGTCGCCGCGCGCTTGTTTGACCGCTTTGCCGGGCAGGGCGTACCCGAGGGGCAAGTCAGCCTGGCGGTTGAAATTACGCTTCAACCCACCGACAAAAGCTATGGCGATGATGATCTGAAACTGATTTCAGATAAGGTCATTGCGGCCGCGGCCAAACTGGGCGCGGTGCTTCGCGGATAAAAAGAAAGGCCGGGCATGATGACCCGGCCTTCTTTTTTCAAACGCGCTTTCGCGCGGCTTTTTAGAACTTCACGCCAGCGGTCAGAAACACCTGACGCGGGTTGCCGTAAAATGCGGTCAGCGTGCCTTCGCGGCCCAGTGAGGCAACGGGCAAACCGTTTCCGCCAAGGATCGGCACGCCAGTCGTCGCGTTGCCAGCAATGAAGCTGTAGCCCGAAGTTTTATATTCCTTGTCGAACAGGTTCTTACCATACAGCCCAATACTCCAGCGATCGTCGGGTGCGGTATACACCAGGCTTGCGTCGACGAGGGCATAGCCCGACTGATCGATATAGGGGTTCGGAATTTCGAACTGCGTCGTGCCGCTGCGGTACGAAACGGTTGTGCCCAGATTCAAGCGTCCAGCGCCAACTGGCGTCATGTAGGCAAGCGTTGCGCTCGCGGTCCATGCAGGTGTGTTCTGCACATCGCGGAAGGCGGCAACATCGGTCGGGACGCTCGCGATGTTTGAAATATATTGGTCGAACTTCGCATCAATATAACCCACTGCACCCAACAGGTTCAAACGGTCACCATCATTGGCAACGCTTTCGCCAAGCCGTGCGTTAAACTCAAGCTCGACGCCTTTGAAGTTCGCCTTGCCTGCGTTGGACGTTACGCCGCAGAAGGATGGCAGGCCGCTGACGATACATGCAACCGAACCGGGGATTTGGACGTCCGTATAATCGGCGTAGAAGCCAGCGAGTGCATAGGTCAGGCCGCCGTCGAACGCATTGCCCTTATAGCCCACTTCGTAGCTATCGACGCTTTCTGGACGGAAGCTCAAAAACGCAGCCACTTCGTCATTTTCGCCGCGAATACCATTGCCGTTCAGATCTGGCGCATTGGCACCCACGCCGCGCGGATCAAAGCCGCCGCCCTTAAAGCCTTGGCTGAAGCTGGCGTAGATATTGTCGTCTGGCGTTGGCTTAAAGCTGAGCGATATGCGGGGCGTGAACTTTTTGAAATCACGCTGTCCGCTGAAGTTGGTGCTCGCGGCACCAAAGGCGACACCTGCCCCGCCAAAGAATGGTGAGCCACCGCCAAGATAGTTTTGGCGCAGGATATTCGCGGTGCGCTTATCCCATGTGTACCGGCCGCCAACCGACAGGCTGAGCTGTTCGGAAAGATCGTACGTAAAATCACCGAAGATGGCGTAGGTTTCCGTATCGACCGCAGCATTGGTAAATGCCGTCAATCCGCTGAGCGTCGTGAACAGGCGCACATCGAACAAGGTATCTGCCGTGGCATCCAGATAATATGCGCCGACCATGCCGCTGAACGGACCAGCGTCCACGAGCAATTGCACTTCCTGACTGACCTGTTCGTTGAAATAGCCACCGGGGACGTCAACATCCGCCGCAGGCAGCGCGTCAAAATCGATGGGCGTCAGCGTGTCATCTTTACGCCATGCACTGATGGAACGAAGGGTCAGGGTGTCGGACAGGTCCACCGAAATGTTCATGGCGAGACCATAAGCTTCGATATCCTGTTTCGGATCGACAAGTCCGCCGCGTGTGTCAAAAACATTATCCAACACGGGTGCGCCCGACAACAATCCAGGAATGATGCGATGACCGCCGCGTGGGTCGCTCTTGTCGCGGCTATAATCGCCGCTGATACGCACCGAAACCGGTGCGCCATATCCGCCAAGCTCCAACGTGCCGCGCGCGGCCCATACGTCCTTGTTATAATTTTCAAGGCCAGTGGTCAGGTTGTCACCAAAACCACCGCGTGACAGCCGCGCGACGCTGCCGCCGACGCGCACGATTTCGCCAATCGGTGCGGACACAGTCACGACGCCGTCGGCCTGATCATAAGTTCCGACCGTTGCCCGTGCGCTCAATGCGAACTCTTGCGGCAAACGCTTTGTGACATATTTGACCGCGCCGCCGATGGTGTTGCGGCCGTACAGCGTACCTTGCGGTCCGCGCAGAACTTCGATGCGTTCTACATCATAAATGTCGAGGACCGCAGCTTGCGGACGGTTCAAATACACATCGTCCAAATAGATGCCGACACCGGGTTCAAAGCCGGACACGGGATCCTGTTGCCCGATACCGCGAATAAAAGCCGACAGTGTCGAGTTACTGCCGCGCGATGTTTCAAGCGTGGTGTTCGGCGTGATGTTGCCAATGTCGGTCAGGTCAAGCGCGCCACGCAATTCAAGTGCTTCGCCCGAAAATGCGCTGACGGCGATGGGCACATCGAGCAGATTTTCTTCACGGCGGCGGGCAGTGACGATGATTTCATCACCACTTTCCGCGCTCGCGGCTTCTTCTTGCGCCATAACAGGCGCGGTCACTGCCAAGCCGGAAACGGCAATGCTGGCCAATAATGCTGCGCGGATCATCGAAATTTTGGGGGATTTCATTGTCACTCTCCTGATTGAAATGCGGGCCTTTACCCATTTCCAAATGTGCGTATACTGAAAGTTGAACCATGTTTCAACTTAGTGGCTTTAGGAAATATAGCGAATGTCGGCCGAACGTGGCATATCAGCAACAATGACACCGGCTGAAAAAACACCGCGCACCGAAAGGGGCCGTAAAACATTGCGTCTGTTGTTGGACGCGGCTGCCGCCGAATTTGGCGAAAAGGGGTTTCACGAAAGCTCCGTCGTATCGATTACGCAGCGCGCCGGCGTGGCCTTGGGCAGCTTCTACACCTATTTCGATTCCAAAGATTCGCTCTTCCGCGCGCTGGTCCGCGATATGTCGGCGCAAGTACGGCAGACGGTAGGGCCCGTGATCGCCGCGGAGCCAGACCGTCTTGAAGGCGAGCGTAAGGGGCTGAACAAATTTTTGAATTTTGTGCGCGAGCATAAGGAACTGTACCGGATTATTGACGAGGCTGAATTTGTCGATCCGCCAAGTTACCGCGCGCATTATGAAAATACCGTCAACGGATATCTCGCCAGCTTGAAAGAAGCAGCGACCAAAGGACAAGTGCGGGACGATGTCGAGGAGGTCCATGCGTGGGCCATTGTCGGCATGAACGTGTTTTTGGGGCTGCGTTTTGGTGTCCTTGATGAAGATCGCGATGCAGCTGAAGTTGCGACTATCGCCGCCGACCTTCTGACAAACGGGTTGAAGCGATAATCAATCATCCCTAAGCCGCGCGGTATGACGCTCAACCGCCGAACCTTTGCCATTATCTCCCACCCCGATGCGGGTAAAACAACGCTGACTGAGAAGCTTCTGCTTCAAGGTGGTGCCATTCACTTGGCCGGCGAAGTAAAGGCGCGCGGTCAGGCACGCCGTGCGCGTTCCGACTGGATGAAGATCGAACAACAGCGCGGCATTTCGGTTACGTCATCGGTGATGACGTTTCAAAAGGACGGCATTGTTTTCAACCTGCTCGACACGCCGGGGCATGAAGATTTCTCCGAAGATACCTACCGGACGCTGACTGCGGTCGATTCTGCCATCATGGTCGTCGACGCCGCAAAGGGTATTGAGCCGCAGACCCGCAAGCTTTTCGAAGTCTGCCGCCTGCGCAGCGTTCCGATCATCACCTTCGTCAACAAGGTGGACCGTGAAGGTCGCCCCGCATTTGAGACGATCGATGAAGTCGCCGATGCACTGGCGCTCGATGTGTGCCCTATGAACTGGCCTGTGGGCATGGGCGGCGAGTTTGAAGGCCTTTATGACTTTAACAGCGGTCGCCTGAGCCAGCCATCGGGCGATAGCAAGGCATTTGAAGGCAAAGTCAGCGACCATGCCGGCCTGAATGCGACAAGCCTTGAAGATGTGCTCACGCCCGCGGGCGTAGCGCGGCTGCGCGAAGAGGCGGAGCTTGCGCAGGCTGGATATTCCGAGTTCGACCTGACCGCGTTCCAAAATGGTGACCTAACGCCTGTTTATTTCGGGTCCGCGCTGAAAGAATTTGGCGTAGTCGAGCTCATTAACGCCATCGCCAAATATGCGCCGCCACCGCGCCCGCAACCCAGTTCGAAGGGCGATATTGATCCGTCCGAAAAAGAAGTCACGGGATTCATTTTCAAAGTGCAGGCCAATATGGATCCGCAGCACCGTGACCGCATCGCGTTCATGCGATTATGCTCCGGCACCTTCAAACGCGGCATGAAGCTGACGCCTTCGGGGCTTGGCAAGCCCGTTGCGATACATTCGCCGATCCTGTTTTTCGCGCAAGATCGCGAGATTGCCGACAGCGCTGAACCCGGCGATATCATCGGTATTCCAAACCACGGCACCTTGCGCGTCGGCGATACTTTGTCCGAGCGCAACGACGTGCGCTTTACGGGCCTGCCCAACTTCGCGCCGGAAATTTTGCGCCGCGTCGTGTTGCGTGACCCCACGAAGACCAAGCAGCTGCGCAAGGCGTTGGATGACCTGAGCGAAGAGGGCGTCATTCAGGTATTCTATCCGGAGATCGGTTCAAACTGGGTGATTGGCGTCGTCGGGCAACTTCAGCTCGACGTTCTGATTTCGCGGCTTGAGGCGGAATATAAGGTCGATGCGTTTTTGGAACCTGCGCCTTATGACACCGCACGCTGGCTCATCGGGTCGGATACGGCGCTGGCGCAATTCATCTCGTTCAATGGCGGAAACATGGCGAAGGACCGCGATGGCCATCCCGTGTTTATGGCGCGTTCGTCATGGGATGTTGGCTATCAGCAGGAAAAGCATCCGGACCTGAAATTCAGCGCGA
>NZ_JBIICH010000182.1:0-5554 GCF_044239005.1 Sphingorhabdus sp.
GATATCGATCGGGGAAGCGAAGCCAGTACTCGACATAGGTACGCGCCACGGCTCGCAACCTAGATTTTGCATCCTCCTCCTGTAGTTCGACGGCCCGCATTTCCGAAAAGAGGGGGTCGAACGCAAAAGTCCACAAAGCCCTAATAATTGACGTTTTGCTAGGAAAATAGCCATACAAAGTCATCGTCGGTATGCCTGCTCCCGCAGCGATAGCGCGCATGCTCAATCCGGCTGCACCTTTTTCTTCGAACAGCGATGTCGCGGCAACGAGGATCGCAGAGTGAACCGATACATCATTTTTACGCCCTTTTTTACGTTTGCCGTCTGAACCGTTGCTCAAAAACTTCCTCCTTGACAATTCCGTACGCGTACGGAATGTATTCGTACGCGTACGCATTTATATTAACACGCATACGCTGAACGTCGAGATAATTTGGGGGAATTATGATTAAAAGCGGCCGTATAACAGCAGCGCTATTGGCGTCAGCAGCATTCACCTTGCCGACAACGGCCTTCGGGCAAGACACTGAAGTTTCTTCAGGTGCAGTCGAGGACATTGTAGTGACAGCGCAGCGCCGAGAGGAGCGCTTACAAGATGTGCCTGTTTCGGTCACGGCATTGTCGGGCGATACCTTAAAATCGCAGCGAATTATAAACGCCAGCGACCTTGCATCAGTTACACCAAATTTGCAGTCGGTCAGCACGGTTGGCTCATCCACTCCGATTTTTGCGCTGCGCGGGATATCGATGTCCGATTACAGCCTAAATCAGGCTAGCCCCGTGGCCACCTATTTTGATGAGGTCTATAAGGGTAATTTTGCTCTCCTTGGCGTCTCTCTCTTCGATTTGGAACGCGTTGAGGTGCTTCGAGGGCCGCAGGGTACGCTCTATGGTAAAAACACCACAGGCGGGGCAGTGAACCTCATCGCCGAAAGGCCAGGTTTCGAGCCAGAGGCAAGTCTTTCTGCCGGATATGGCAATTTTAACCGTTACGAGGCGAATGGCGCGCTGCAGATGCCGTTAAATGATACGCTCGCGGCGCGTTTGGCGTTCACCTATGCAAATGCAAACGGCTACTTACGCAACCTGTCAGCCGGTCAAGGCGACTTGGGTGCCGTAGACGAATATGGCATGCGGTTATCGTTTTTGTTCCAACCTTCCGATAGCGCCGAGTTCATTCTACGTCTTTCCACGAGCTTACAGAATTCAGCCAACTATGGTATTATCGCGGAGCCGGGCCCCGATGGTGTCGGCGCCGGCGTGTATGCGACTTTCAGAGCGATTGACCCGAAACTCAACCCTCGCACCGATGATTTCAGAACTGGTCTGAACCGACGCGAGTTGACAAGCGATTTCACGCCGCAGCGTCGCAACAGGACATATGCTGCGGCATTGACTTCTAAATTCGATCTGTCGGACAGCCTCTCAGTGATTTCGGTCAGTTCCTATGATCATGGAACCTTGCTGAACGAAGAAGACACGGACGGCAGTGCCTTGGCGGCACTGTCGATCCTATATGAAGGACGCGCATCGCAGGTGACTCAGGATGTTCGCCTAGTCAGCGGTGGTGATGGTCCGATGGCTTTCACGCTCGGAGGATTCTTCGGCTCCGAGCGTGTTTTTAATGCCACTAACCTTCGCGTCTATCAGGATGTCGACTTCAACCTTGATGGTGCTCTGGACTTCCAGGATTGTCTTACAGCTGGCCCCCCCGCCGGTTGCCAGACTCAAAACAGTTTTAACCAAAACCGCACCAGTTGGGCAATCTACACAGACGGTCGTTACGATTTAGGAGGCGGCTTCGCCCTTCGTGCTGGCGCGAGATTCAGTCACGATACTGGACGACAATACGACATCATTTCCCAGATGATCGGCAGTGATGATGTTGTCCTGGCGAACCTCATTCCCGGAGACGCCAACAATGTCGATGCCACCACATCTCAGAAATTCTCAAAGAGCAACGTTTCTGGGAAAATCGGTCTAGACTATAGCTTTGACCACAATCTGCTCTATCTCAGCTATAGCCGGGGATACCGTGCAAGTTCCTTTGCTGCTCAGGCATTTTTTACCCCAGATGAATTGACAGTCGCCCGACCTGAAACAGTCGACTCTATCGAAGGCGGCTTCAAGCTGGATTTGTTGGATCGCCGACTGCGCGTGAATGGAGCGTTGTTCCATTACAGCTATCGCGATCAGCAATTCATAGATGTCAATCCGGATGGCACTCAACGTCTCCTCAATCTGCCACGTTCGCGCATTCTGGGTGGTGAGATCGAACTGACAGCCCGACCGATACAGGCGCTAACTGTTAACGCCGGGCTGGGATGGCTGGATAGCCAGATACAAGAGGGGATAGTGCAGGGCGTTTCTGTAAGCGGCAATCAATTGCCAAATGCACCCCGGGTGAGCCTGTCCTATGGCGCCGACTGGACAATCAAAGAGTCGGATTGGGGTAAATTATCACTCAACGTCAACGGTTCCCTTGTAGGCGCGCAGTATTTCGATACGCAAAACAATCCAGAACTTCGGCAGAATTCCTATAATACTATAGGTGCCCGTCTTGGCGTCCGTTCAACAAATGATCAATTTGGCATTGCCCTTTGGGGCAAGAACTTGACCGACGAATATTACTTTACGTCGCGCGTCGCCGTTACTTCGTTTGGATTCAACTACAACCATGTTGGCGCGCCGCGCACATATGGCGTCACCATCGACGCCAAGTTTTAAGGGGGTTTTATGCCAAGCACGAAAAAGCCGACCGCTGGAAACATCTCCCGCCGCGAGACATTCGCCTTTGGAGCCACCGCTGCAGCAATAGCAGCCATGCCAGCTAGCAGCGCCGCTGCGTCAAGCCGTCCACGCCCCGCACGCGTGGATGTTATTGTGGTGGGAGCGGGCTTTGCCGGTTTGACCGCTGCACGCGAACTGCGTCGCTCCGGCAAGTCTGTCGTCATCCTTGAAGCCGATGATCGGGTTGGCGGGCGCACGAAATCCGGAGTGGTTGCCGGCGAGAGAGTTGATATGGGTGGTCAATGGGTAGGGCCAACCCAGACAGAGTTACTTGCGCTTGCCGCCGAATATGATGTTGCTTCGATTGAGCAATATGCAGATGGCGACAACATCATCGACATCAACGGCCATATGGCCCGCTATAAGGGCGAAACTCCGGCACTTCCCGACGCCGATCTTGAAGTGTTCGGTGCACTTGTGGCGCAGCTCGATGAATATGCAAACCGGATAGCAATGCCAAAGCCATGGTTAGTCGATCAGGCCAAGACATGGGATGCGCATACCGTCGAAAGTTGGATGCTAGCCAATGTGACCAGTGAATCGGTTCGCTCTTTGATGCGCGTTCTGGTGCAGGCCGTGTTCTCGACTGAAGCAGGGCAATGTTCCTTTCTCTATTTCCTATCTTACCTGAAGTCTGCCGGTGGCCTGGAAGCATTGATATCGACCCGCGGTGGTGCCCAGGATCGGCTTTTTCCAGACAGCCTTTGGCAGATCGCCGATAAAATGGCGACGGAGTTGCGGAAGTTCCTCGTTCTCGATGCCCCCGTGAGCCTTATCGAACAAAATGACCAGGGCGTGCGTGTCACCACATCAAAGGGCATATGGTCATGTGATCGGGTAATCGTCACCGCTCCGCCACCTATGGCCGCACGGATAGATTATATTCCTCCGATGCCCGCGCGACGCGATGGGCTGACGCAAAGAATGCCCATGGGATGCGTTATAAAAGTTGTGATTGCCTATGAGAAACCTTTCTGGAGGGAGCAAGGTCTCAGCGGGCTAGTCTTATCCGACAAGGTAGAATTTGGACCGTGGCTTGATCGCGTGACACCTCTAACCCGCGGCGGTGCGCTGGTTGGCTTTTTCGATGGCGGACCTGCTCAGGAATGGGCCGACAGACCAGCTGAAGAACGCCGCGCCAAAGTACTTGCCGACATCGCGCTTTATTTCGGCGATCAGGCACTCAAACCTACGGATTATTTGGAGGAGGTATGGACTCGGACGCCGCTCAATCGCGGTGGCTATGTTGCGGTCCCGGGCCCTGGCGTACTAACCGCATTTGGTGAGGCATTAGCCGAACCGGTGGGCAGGATACATTGGGCGGGAACCGAAACCTCGGACGTTTGGGTCGGCTACGTGGACGGTGCTATCCGTTCGGGTAAGCGGGCGGCTGCTGAAGTGCTTCGAGTGCTCTGATCATCGGCTGATTTCTCAGAGTCTGTGGCCAGGAGTGCGCGATGAAGATGCAAACCCATCTCTATACCGACGAACAAACATTTTGGCACTGCACGGGTGTGCAGGCATCTCATATGCAGGTCGGCGGTTGGGTTGAGCCGCCTGCAGGAAGCTATGGGGCCGATACCCCAGGATCAAAACGAAGACTGCTGAACCTCGTTCGGGCATCCCATTTTGATGACTGTATTCTGGTCACTTCAAGTCCTGCTGCATCACGCGAAGCGTTGTTAAGAGTCCACCCCGCTGGCTATATTGATGAATTCAAACGGGTCAGTGATGCTGGAGGTGGTGAACTCGGACCTTATGCCCCTTTTTCAAAAGGCGGGTTTGAAATTGCCAGTGTCTCGGCAGGCCTTGCAATTGCTGCTGTCGACAGTGTTCTTTCTGGTCAATGTAAGAACAGTTATGCTTTGTGCCGCCCCGCCGGCCACCACTGCCTCGCTGACCAGCCCATGGGGTTCTGCTTGCTGGCTAACATCCCCATCGCTATCGAAGCTGGGAAAGCCATACATGGGCTCAAGCGGGTCGCTGTTATTGATTGGGACGTTCATCATGGCAACGGTACCCAGAGTATTTTCTATGATCGTAGTGATGTACTGACGATCTCACTCCATCAGGAGCATTGCTTTCCGCCAGGGTATTCCGGATTGGAAGATCGAGGGATTGATGCAGGAGAGGGCTTCAACCTGAACATCCCGCTTCCGGCGGGTAGTGGAGATGAGACCTACCTTTACGCGATGGATGAGATAGTAGTCCCTGCAGTCAGGAAGTTCAAACCGGACCTGATAGTCGTCGCATGTGGTCTGGACGCATGTGCATTCGATCCGCTTGGCCGACAGCTACTTCACAGCGATAGCTACAGGTCAATGACCGCACGTGTCTCAGAACTGGCGGATGAATTGTGCGACGGGCGTTTAGTAGTCGTCCACGAAGGCGGCTATTCCGAAGCCTACGCACCCTTCTGCGGTATGGCTGTACTTGAAGTGCTGGCGAACGCCACGTCGGGGGTTGTGGATGGTGAGCTTGAACTCATAAAGGCATTGCAGCCGAGCGAGCCAATTCGCCGTTTCCATAAAACCATGATTCAGGACATGCGGAACATGTTCGATTTCTCGCTTCTAAGCGCCTAACCCCGATTAGGTTCTTTTAATGCGGAAACCAAAGCGCGGGACAGGGTGAATTAAAAGCTGTTACTGCTTCCAATAACTGTCTTTCAGAGTTATTTTTCCGTTCCGAATTTCATACAGGTCGACACCAGTTGAATCGAACGGGCCGCTTTCCAGATCGGTGCCCGTGACCCTGTAGGTCT
>NZ_JBIICH010000020.1:0-22030 GCF_044239005.1 Sphingorhabdus sp.
ACACAATCAAGGTCGGTACCGAGGTGTCGGGCCAAGTCACCAAAGTCTACGTCGATTTCAATTCGCCGGTTAAGGCAGGCCAAGTCCTCGCCGAGATCGACTCAACCCGCGTGCGTGCGCGCGTGCAACAGTCTGAAGCGCAAGTCGCACTTGCCCGCGCCGGTTTGCAGCAAACGGTTGCGAATGTCGCCCGTGCGCGGTCTGAGCTTGAGATACAGGAACGTGATTTTGCGCGGCAACGTGCGCTCGCCGAACGCGGCTTTGTTTCAAAGGCAGGCCTCGACATCGCGCAAAGCAAGCTTAACAGCGCGCGCAACGCCTTGCAGGTTGCACTGGCGCAAACGCAAAGCGGCAATGCACAGATCAGCCAAGGCACGGCGGAGCTGTCCTCAGCACGGCTCGATCTGAACCGCACCGTTATTGTCGCCCCTGCCAGTGGCGTTATCATCAATAAACTTGTTGAACCCGGCACCACCGTCGCTGCCAGTTTCCAGACCCCGAACCTGTTCGAAATCGCGGCCGACACCACCAAGATGCAGGTTGAGGCATCGGTTGACGAAGCAGACATCGGCCAGATTATCGAAGGCCAAGATGTAACCTTCACCGTCGACAGTTACCCCAATGATATATTCCGCGCCAAAGTCCGGCAGGTCCGCAAAGCGCCGGTGGAAACGCAAAATGTGGTCAGCTACCTCGTCATCATCGACGTGGACAATACAGATGGAAAATTGCTGCCCGGAATGACCGCGAATGTAGAAATCATCACTGGCGCAAAGGCGAATGTGTTACGCGTGCCAACCAACGCGCTTCGCTTCCGTCCCAAATTGGCCGACCGGGGCGAACCGAAAGAAGAAAAGCCAGGCGCGCCTGCAAAAAAGGAAACACCCCAGCCGACATTGTATCTGGCGGGAAGCGATCTGTATCGACCGGTCCGGAAACAGGTCCAAATCGGCCTACAAGGTGACGATTATACGGAAGTGACTTCGGGCATCAAAGCGGGAGACAAAGTTCTCATCCGGACAAAATCCCTGAAGCCGAAGGTCCAAACCGACGACAATGCGGACGAAGATGACAGCGCCGCTTCTTGAAACGCATGATCTGGTAAAAGATTATGTGATCGGCGGCGAGGTTCTGCACGCCGTCAACGGCGTTTCGCTGAGCATAAAACGTGGCGAGTTCGTTGCGATTATGGGTGCCAGCGGCTCGGGCAAATCGACGTTCATGAATATGATCGGTTGTCTGGATGTCCCAACGTCCGGAACCTTGTTACTCGACGGTATTGATACCAAAACGCTCGACAGCGACGCATTGGCTGAAATTCGCAACCGCAAAATTGGCTTTGTGTTTCAACAGTTCAACCTGCTCGCCCGCACAAGCGCGCTGGACAATGTGGCGGTGCCGCTCATTTACGCGGGCCTTGGCTATACCGAACGCCGGGAACGTGCGCAGGCGAAGCTTGAGGCGATGGGACTTGGTAACCGTTTGCAGAACACCCCTGCCAAGCTGTCGGGTGGCCAGCAACAGCGCGTTGCCATTGCCCGCGCGCTCGTCACCGACCCCCTCATGCTGCTCGCTGACGAACCAACAGGCGCGCTGGATACCCAGACATCGCTCGATATCATGGGTATTTTCCAGAAACTCAACGACGAAGGCATCACGCTCATCGTCGTCACGCACGAACCGGACATTGCCGAATATGCCGAACGACGCATCGTCTTTCGCGACGGGCGCGTTATCGAAGACGCTGCGGTCAAATCGCGTCGCCGTGCGGCCGCCGGATGAATAAGCTGCTGAACTCGATTGCTGGCTGGGGCGTCAATATTGCAATTGCGATGACGGCGCTGCGCACCAATCTGATGCGCTCAATCCTCACCACGCTTGGCGTGATGATTGGTGTGTTCTCCGTCATCTTGGCGGTCGCGGTGGGCAATGGCGCACAGGTTTCCGTAACGCAGCAGATCGCGACATTAGGTTCAAATATGGCCATCGTCGTGCCGCAGCCCGACAGCGGCAGCGGCCCGCCGCGCTCCACAGACCGCGGCCGCTTAACCGAGCGCGACGGCCGCGCTATTTTACGTCAGGTATCGGGCGTGAGCGCTGTCGCACCCCAAATCCGCAGCAGCGTCCAACTGGTCACGCCGGGCCGCAGCGCCACCACACAAGCGACTGGCGCCACACCTGAATATGGCATTGTGTCCAACGTCACCGCGTCCGAAGGCCGTTTCCTCACCGATGGCGATGTCGGTGCGGCTGCACGTGTTGTTGTGATCGGACAGACGGTAGCTGACAAGCTGTTCGCAGATGCAAATCCTGTGGGCGAAACCGTGCGCATCAATCGCGTTCCATTTAAGGTCATCGGTTTGCTCGAGAGCAAGGGCAGCAATCTGGGTAATGACAATGACGACCAAATTGTCGTGCCCATCACGACGTTGCGCCAGCGGCTGCAGACGACCGCGATGCAGGGGCCGGACGATGTGACGCTGCTGTTCGTCGGTTTCGAGGATGAAGATTCACTGCTCACGGGGCAGCAGGACATCAAACGCATGTTACGCGACCGCTACCGCGTACCCAAAGGAAGAATTAGTCCGTTCACTGTGCGCACAACAACGGAAATCGCCGAGACGACCGGTCAAGTGACGCAAATTTTTCAGGCCGTTTTGGTCGCGATAGCATCCATATCGTTGCTGGTGGGCGGGATCGGTATCATGAACATCATGCTGGTCAGCGTTACCGAACGCACACGCGAAATCGGCCTTCGCATGGCATTGGGGGCAAAGCGCAGCGATATCCGTAACCAGTTCTTGGTTGAAGCCGCTGTGCTGTGCGTTATCGGCGGTGCTATCGGCCTAACCTTGGCGATCCTTGCTGCAGCCATTTTTCAGCAAGTGGCCGACTTTCCTGCCCCTGTCGGGCTGGACACGGCGTTGATGTCCGTCGCGTTTTCCGCAGTTATCGGCATCCTATTTGGCGGCTATCCCGCTATCCGGGCATCACGCCTCTCACCGATTGAAGCGTTGCGCAGCGAATAATCAGAATTTACCTGACAACGTCAATTGAAGCAGCGGATCGAGGGTGCGTTTCCGGTTCACGATCTGATCGAGCTCTCCCGACGCCCGCGTACCGGCATAAATAAACCGGTCACGATGGAAACCCGCCATGTCGGTCACTTGGAAACGCAGTGTCCCTAGGCTGAACTTGCTATATTCGATAAATAGCGTCGATCGCGTGCCCTCATGCTGGCGCCTGATCTCGTTAAAGAAATATGCGTAATTCGGTTCCTGCACACTGAAGGATGCGCCGTAGACAAGGCCAAGGTCGGCCATGTCATAACGAATATCCCATTGTTGGTGCCACAATGGACGGTGGGACATGCGACGGTGCAGACCCGTGACGGGATCAGTCACTTTGCTCCCGTGATAATGGCCAATATATTTGGCTTCGATGCCCGCGATTCCAATGGGCTGTGTCAGCCAATCCAGCGGTAATGTTATCTCCAACTCGGCATTCCATCGCTTGCTTTTGCCGATGTTCCCGGTGCCGTCAAATTGCGCAGTGATGGCTCCATTGCTGTCACGGACAGTGATGGGCACAAGATCTTCGGTGTCGTCGACCAACTGATAATCACCACGAAACTGAATGCTGCCGCGTTCCAGAAACTTGTGACGGATGAGACCCGAAAAAGTCGTTGTTTTTTCCGGCACAAGGTCTGCATTGCCAGCATCCACCTGATTGCCGACGGTCACATCGACCGACGTCGCAAACTCATTGAAGTTCAACTGCGCAACCTGACGCTCGGCGCGCAATTCCAAAGTGGTTTGCGGATTGATTGTCCACGTCGCAATGGCACGGGGCTTGATAAATTGAAAGCGCCGCTCCGCTATACTGTCGCCTGACAATGTCAGTTTGGAAAATTCTGCAATGGCGCCTGCTTCAACTTTCCAGGATGGACCAAGCGTCCATACGTCACTGACAAATGGTTCAAACCGCGTTTCTTGAACGAGGACATCTGATGCCGGGAAACTGGTCACCGCACCTGCGACCGAATTGGCGACGCTGAAACGTGCATCAAGGCGATTATAAGCGATCTCAGCGCCGAATTGGACTGCGTGCCTCCTCACCCCACTCCAGTCATTCTGGATGCGTACAACAGCCTCTGTGGGCGTGTTGCGGCTGCGCGTTTCAAACAAAGTCACCGGCTGCCCCATGCGGGCGATTTCGATGCTACTATAGGCGCTTTCGTGCCCTGATCGATAGAGCGCGACAATTTTGGTGTTCGTCTTCGGCACGGCGGAAAATTCAATGTCACCGCCGACTTCATAGCTTATGTCGCTAACGGGGCCGCCGCGCAGTAACAGCTCATCAGCGGTGTCCACGCCGGAGCCATTGAAATAATCCGCCTCCCGAATGTCGAAACTGTCATCCCAACGCACTTGGCCGTTAAGGTTCACCTTGCTGTCGCCCAATTTGGTTTTGATGGCGCCACCAAGGGCCGCTTGGTCATGGCCGCCTTTGCCATTGTAAAAGCGCCGTTCCAGCAAGACAGCCGAACCCGTCTTAAAATCTTCGGGGCCAAATCCGTAGACCCGTTCAGAATAAGATGACAGGTTCAGTTCATAGCTTGTTTCGCCCCGCCGCAGCGTTGCCGACGCGTTCAATGATGGCTGGAACCCATAGCGGGTTCCAGCGATGATCGTCCCTTCATAGGTGCCGCTGACCTTTGCAGTCCGCTTACGGACGATATTTATGACTTGCCCTTGCCCCTGCGCTTCGGTGTCCGCGCCGGCCTGCTCTGACAACGCAATATATTCGACCTGACTTGCCGGAATCCGGGACAGCATCGTCCACACGTCATCGGACTTTGTGGATGGCCGATCTCCATCGATCAGAACATTGCCGGCATTTTCGCCAAAGCCACGACGCCCTTCGCCTTCACTGATGGAAAATCCCGGGATGCGCTTCACCATGTCGAGCGCGGTGACGGGAGCGTAGGTGGTGAAAAAATCGGGTGGGAATTTCCGGCTACCGGCCCGAACGGAAGATGCCTCGGCATTTGCGCCGCTGTCATTGGCAACAGCTTGAGACGGTAAAGCCATCGCAGCCATAGCCGACGTCAACAGTGCCAGACGTAGTTCAAAAACGCGCATTAACCCTCCACGAGACCAGCGGGCATATTCCCCATCGGTCGATGCCGGTGCCTTAACGGACGGCTACGCTTGGGCGAAAGCTGCGTTCGACCAAAAAGCTTAGCAATCGACGAGATACAAAGTTTTGATGCAAATTGGCTGTTGGTCGACAGCCATTACCGGTTGGCAGACAAATACGCTTACCGCGCGCGATTCTTTTCCCGCTCAATCTGTTCGCTCAGGTCCGCTGCCTTTTTGCAAGCGCCTCGATCACCGTCGGCACAGCGTTTATTCTCCTTGGCACGTTTACGGCTGAGCTTACCAAGAGCTTCGTCGCGTTTACGCATTTCACGGCCGCGTTTTTCATCAGCTTCCGATTGACTGGTCGTCAAAACATCTAACGTCTTTGAAACGGCTTTCATCGGTGCGTTCGTAACATTGGACACGATCGAAGCAACGCATCCTTGGAGGAGCACACACAGCAAAGCACAAACAATCAAACGCATTTCGAACCCCCCAATATCTCGCGCAACAGGCCTATTTTAACAAATTGATAGCAATTGCGCGAACTTCGTCTGCCATATCAGCTCTTTGCAACGCTACAGCCAAGTTGGCTTCGATGTAACCTACTTTTGATCCGCAGTCATAACGATTTCCGTCAAATGTGACGGCATGGAAAGGTTGCTTGCCGAGCATCTGCGCCATGGCATCGGTCAACTGGATCTCGCCACCAGCGCCTTTTTCTTGGCCTTCCAAAATATGCATCACTTCGGGCTGAAGGATGTAACGCCCCGAAACGATCAGGTTCGATGGCGCGTCCTCAACCTTTGGCTTTTCAACCAGGCCAAGCACCTCCGTAATCGCGCCGCGCGCCTCGCCGGGGGCAATAACGCCATAGCTGGATACAGCATGGCGCGGCACTTCAAGCACGCTGATAACATTGCCGCCAATGTTCTGATACGCGTCGACCATCTGCTTCATACATCCCGGCGAGCCATGCATAAATTCATCGGGAAGGAATATGGCGAAGGGCTCGTCACCAATGATGTCGCGCGCGCACCAGATGGCGTGCCCAAGTCCCAGTGGTTCCTGTTGCCGAACATACACGCAGTTGCCGGGTGTCAGGCGTGAGCTCGCCAACACCGATGTGTCTTTGCCACGCGCCGCCATTGTGTGCTCAAGTTCGAACGCAATATCGAAATGGTCTTCAATGGCGCTCTTACAACGCCCCGTCACGAATATCATCTGCTCGATACCCGCTTCACGCGCCTCATCAACCGCATATTGGATGAGCGGACTGTCGACTATCGGCAGCATTTCTTTCGGAATGGCCTTCGTCGCTGGCAAAAAGCGGGTGCCGAGACCCGCGACGGGGAATATAGCTTTTCGAACAGGTTTATATGTCATGACCTATACTTAACGCGCCAATCTGCATTGTCTATGCGGAGTGAGCCAGCCGTTCGGCAAATCCCTTTTTCAGCTTCGCTAGCTTGGGCGGAATGACAGCCAGGCAATATGCGTTACGCTGGCCTTCACCTTCCCAATATTCCTGATGATAATCTTCGGCTGGATACCAAGTCGCAGGCCCTTCAATCGAAGTGACTATAGGCGCTGGCCAGTCCGCCGCAGCTTTCGCAATGCCGGCTTCAGCGGCGGCACGTTGGTCATCATTCAACGGGAAAATTGCCGAGCGATATTGCGTTCCGATGTCATTCCCCTGACGGTTTAATTGCGTCGGATCGTGCGTCGCAAAAAATATCTCCAGCAAATCGGCGTAGCTGATGACTTCGGCGTCAAAGGCAATGCGGATGGCTTCGGCATGCCCCGTTTGACCGCCGCAAACCTCTTTATATGTGGGATCAACCGTCGTCCCACCAATATATCCGCTTTGTACGCTGTGCACCCCACCCAACTGGCCAAAAACAGCCTCCGTGCACCAGAAACAACCGCCGGCGAAAATCGCTTCATCATGTGACATGTGCTTATCCTTGAACTTGAATGGAATCTGGTGCCTTCGCGACATCCCCGCGGACGACCAGCAAATACATGGCGGGCGTGACGATACGTGATAGCACAGTCGAAGAAATCAACCCCCCGATCAATACGATCGCCAGTGGCCCGTAAAGGCTACCGCCAAAAAGTGCGAGCGGCATAAGCCCGCCAATGGCCGTTACCGATGTCAGCAACACCGGAAGGAACCGCACCTCTCCCGCCTTTTCAATCGCCTCACGCAGGGCATAGCCGCTGGCGCGCAATTGGCTGGTGAAATCGACCAGCAGGATCGAGTTTTTAATTTCAATCCCGATGAGCGCTATAAAGCCAATCACGGCCAAGAATGAAAGGTTGTTGCCAGTAACAAGAAGCGCGATGAGGCCACCGAATGTGCCCAACGGGATAACGCCCGCGACAACCAATGCCTCTTTGAACCGGCCAAATTCGGCCACCAGAATGGCAAAGATGCTAAATAGGGCAACGATGACGACCGGGCCAAAACCGGCGAATGTTTCGTTGATTTTTTCCGCCTCACCGCCGACCGCAATGCTGTATCCCGGCTTAAGGGGAATGGCGTCCATCTTCTTCTGCGCGTCCAGGTTCACCTTTGAAATGACCGCACCGTCGGACACCTGCGCCGTGACGCTGACATTACGTTGCAGATTATAGCGGTAGATTGCAGCCGGTGTGGATTCCAACGTCGGATTGGAAATTTCCGCCAACGAAACGGCCTGCCCGCTTCGGTTGGACACATAGATCGATTCCAGCGCCGATATGGGCTGGGTATCGGTAAGCGGGTGCCGCACGATGATGGGATAGCTGTCGCCCTCTTCGTCCCTGAATGTGCCGGCACGTTCACCGCTGATGGCCAGTCGGACCGCGCGGCGTGCGGCGCCTGCGGGTACCTCCAGCAGAGCCGCTTTTGCGTCATCGACCCGGATATCAAGGTCAATGCGGTCAAAAGCGACTGGATTGTTAATGTCTCGTGCCCCCGGCGTTTCGCGCAGCACCAATTCCATTTTGGCAGCGATACGCTTGAGCTCGTCTTGGTCGGGCCCATATACCCTAAATTCCACAGGCGCGTTTATCGGCGCTCCGTTTTGGAACAATACCAGCTTGATACGCGCGCCGGATATCTCGTCGAATTTCTTACGCAGCCGATCGACCATTGCGCGGGATTTGGATCCCTCCCAATTGTCCATGATAGCCAATACTTCGCCATGGGTTGGGTTTTCGCCGCGTTGGAAAACATTGTAAAAGACAGGTGGATTATATGCGCCAACATTTTCGGCCCGGACTTTAATCGCGGGCTCGGTCTTCAAAATCGCCGAAACTTGCCGAACGATGCGGCCGGTCTCTGCAATGCTCGCGCCTTGTTCCGCTTCCACCGTGACGCGGAAATAGGATGTGTCCGCATTTGGAAACAGGCTGAAACCGAGCAATGGGATGAAGAGAAATGCCGCGCAGGTGACCGCAAGGGCGCCCCACACCGAACGCCGCGGTCTATCCAGCGCCCAATGCAGCATCGGGTGATAAAATCTGTCGATCTTTAGCATCAGCCACTGAAGTAACGGATTGCCGCCTTCATGATCATCGCGCTTCAAGATACGACTGGCAAGGAACGGTACAATTGTAAGCGATACGAGCATCGAGGCGGTAATCGTCGACACAATTGTCGCGATAAAGCTCTGGGTGAATTTGCCCGCCCCCTCCGGCAAAAAGAACAGCGGAAGGAAGGCAAACACCAAAACACCCGTTGATCCCAAGACGGCCATGGTGATTTCTTTGGTACCATCGATGGCCGCTTGGTTCCGGCCTTTGCCCATCCGAAGATGCCGGGCGATGTTTTCGACAACGACAATCGAGTCATCCACCAACAAGCCAAGCGTCAGAATAAAACCCGCGACCACAAGCTGGCTAAGGTTAAATCCATATGCCGAAATCGCCAGCAATCCCGAAGCAACCGACAGCGGAATCGATATCATCACAATCACCGACGCGCGCCAGCCCAATGGCAGCAACGTGATCAGCACCAAAAACAACGCAAGGGTAAAGTCGCGCGCAAGTTCCTGAAGACGCTTGCGAATATCCCGGCTTTGATCAAATTCAACAACAGCCTTTATATCGGGCGGAAGCAGCTTCTTTTGAATCTCAAGCTCTTGGATTAACCGGTTACGAAGCTTGGTCGCGTCTGTGCCCTGTTTTTGGTTGGCCGTAATGAATACCCCGCGTTGGCCATTGTGACTGACCTTTACGCGCTGTTCCGCCGATCCCATTTTAATGTCTGCAACATCGTCGACGCGCAATAAGGTTCCATCATTGGTCCGGATGGGCAAATTGCGTATGCGATCAAGGTCGCGAAACGCGCCCCCTGCTTCGATGTTAAAACGGCGTGCGCCACTGGTGACGGCGCCTGCTGGAACATCAGCCCCGGCCAGACGGATTGCGTCAACCACGGCGCTTGCGGGAATACGAAGCTCAGCCAAACGTCCCGAGTTGATGGCGACGCTTATTTCGGGTTGAGGCAGCCCATAAATTTCGGACTGCCGGACTTCTTTGTAACGCCCAAGTGCTTCGCTGATATCCCGCGCATATTTTTCCATGCGGTACCAACTGGCCGTCTCGCTCAGCAACGCGATTTGCAAAATGGATGAATTCGTCGTTCGAATTTTCTCGAACTGCAGCTTTTGCAGATCAGCCGGAAGTTGGCTGCGGATGGCCGTCACTTCACGGACGGTATCGTTGAAATATTGGTCAGGGTCGCCTGACCAGTCGAATTCCACCCGAATGACGGCGTTGCCATCGCTGCTCGTCGAATTCACGCTTTGAACGTCTTCCAGACCCTGAACCAGCTCTTCGATTGGCTTGGTAATCGTCTGCTCTATTTCCTCTGCGTCAGCCCCTGGCTGCACAGCGACGATGGACACGATGGGCATCGAAAAATGCGGATCAACCGCGCGCGGCACCTGTTGGAATGCGGAGAATCCAAGCGCGCACAGCAGCGTAAAAAGGACTAAGGTTAATTGCCACCGGCGGATGGCGATTTCGGCGATATGCATGTGTTAAGGCTGCGTCGCAATAATGCGGACAGGCGACCCCGTTCGCAGTTTTTCCAACCCCGACGTCACGATCTTGTCACCTGGCTTTATGCCACCCGATACAGTAACGAATGTGTCAGAGACACGTTCAATCGCGACATTGCGCGTTTCGACGCGATTGTTTTTTGCGACAACATAGACAAGGCCTTCTCCGGTGCGGACACCGAACAATGCGGTAGCTGGAATCTGCAGCAGGTCGCCGCTTTCCATGGCAGGCAGCTTAATATTGGCCGTTCCAATTTGCCCCGAACGCAAGTTTGCGCGCGAGGGTAACCGGAATTGCACGGTGAACGCGCCCGTTGCCTCATTCGCGCGTCCATCGATTTCCGAAATGGTGGCCGAAACAGGCCCGTCGCCCGCGGAATCGATCATGATGTCCGCCGTCATGCCCACGCGCAATTTTGACGCGTCACGGTCGACGATGGGCACGCGAAAGACAAAGCCTTCATCGGCTTCACCCAAAATAAGCGCTGGCATACCTGCGGCGATAACTTGTCCTGGTTGGACGTTGCGCTGCAGGACGACGCCGCTTGATGGCGCATAAAGCTGCGCTGTGCTGCGCGCAAAGCCAGCCTGCCGGACGCGGGCATCGGCGGCTTTTACCGCAGCGTCCGCCGCTTCGAAACGCGCTTTGGTTATCCAACCATCGGCATATAGCGAACGCACGCGATCAAACTCGGCGCGCGCACGGTCTCGTTCAGCGACCGACACGCTTACGTCAGCGCCAACAATCGTGGAATCCAACGCCGACAATAATGCGCCGCGCTTTACAAAATCACCTTCTTCAAAGCGAACAACGGCCACTTTTCCAGGGGTGGTGAAGCCAAGCGGCGTTTCGCGCCGATACCGCACCGTTCCCACCGCGCTAATTTCACGCTGAAGGCTTTCCTTTTCCACGGTGAACACGCGTACAACCTGTGCTGTTTCGACCGCAGCTTTTTTGCTGTCCGATGCCTCACCACAGCCGGCAAGTGCAACGATCGGCAAAAGCCCAATCAAAAATCTCTTCGATGTAAGCAATTTGCTCTCCCCTGCACTGCTATACATCACTCGATAGGCGAGAGCGCGCTGGGATGAAATAGCATTTTGATATGCAACTTATTTTTCTAGTTCGACGGGCTCAACAGGATGCCTACAGCGCATTTCACAGGATAGATGCCCGTTGCAGCCGGTCGTTAATCGCGACGCCAATCCCTTCGTGCGGTATCGGCGCGACCGATATGGATAATGCGGCGCTCGCATCGGCCCTGTGTAGCGCGTCAAATAAATTGGCTGCGGCCTGTGCTAGGTCTCCTGACGCGGACAAATTATCATTGCCCTCAACTGCCCCGAACCCGATATGCCACTCGCCCGGCTCTGGTTGGATCGCGTTTAAGCGCACAGCCTTTGACGGTGCATAATGGCTCGCCAATTGCCCGGGCGCTTCAATATTATCGCCGGACGCCGTCAAGGGGCTCGTCCCCAGAACGCGCTCAATCTGCGCCGCGGTGACTGGTCCCGGCCTCAAAATCTGCCAACCATGCTCGCGCACCGCAACAATCGTGGATTCGAGTCCTGCAGCACAAGGCCCCCCATCCAAGATCATCGGAACCGCACCGCCAAGCCCCGCAAGCACATGTTCGGCACGGGTCGGGCTTATGCCCCCGCTTTTATTGGCGGACGGTGCAGCAATGTTCAGGCCGGTTTTTTTAAGCAGCGCCTGCATGACGGGATGGGCGGGGCAGCGTAATGCAATGGTCGGCAACCCGGCAGTGACGGCACCAGCAATGTCGGCGTCAGGCCGCAGAGGTAGCACCAGCGTCAGCGGCCCCGGCCAAAATGCCTGTGCCAGTTGATGTGCCATCGGGCTGAAATCAGCCAAGTTTTCGGCGGCGGATTGATCGGCAACATGCACAATCAACGGATTAAAGTCCGGACGCCCCTTTGCCGCATATATCTTGGCAACCGCATCGGCATTGCTCGCATCCGCCGCGAGGCCATAGACCGTCTCAGTGGGAATCGCGACGATTTGACCCGACCGCAAAAGCTCCATCGCCGCCGTTATTGCGGCGTCATCAGCGGGCAGTACCCAGCCATTCCCCAAGGTATTTGAGCCAAACATCATTCGCGGCTATAGGCCTTGGTCGACACGATTTAACAGGATTTTTTATTGATCATGGCCTTTTCTGCACCCGTTACTGAACAAGCATTTGTCCTGAAGCATATCGTAGGTATCGAAGCCTTGTCGCAACATGACCGCTTCGCCGATGCCACCCCCGATATGGTGCAAGCAATTGTTGAAGGCATTGGCGCCTTTGCCGAGGACGAATTTGCGCCACTCAACCGGATCGGCGACACCGTTGGTGCGCGTTTGAAAGATGGCAAAGTCGTCATGCCCGAAGGTTTTGTAGCCGCATACAAAGCCTATGTCGCCAATGGCTGGGGCTCGATAAACGCACCGTCGGCGTTCGGTGGCCAGGGCCTACCATTTTCGATGGCGACCGTTGCGCTGGATTCCTTGGGCGCTGCGAACATGGCATTTGCCTTGTGCCCGATCTTGTCGGTTGGCGCGATCGAAGCCATCAACCATCATGGGTCAGACCGGCAAAAACAACTGTTCCTGCCCAAACTATCAATCGGCGAATGGTCAGGCACGATGAACCTAACAGAGCCACAGGCAGGTTCCGATGTCGGCGCACTTAAATCGACCGCGACACCGCGCGGCGATGGCACCTACCAAATCAAAGGCACCAAAATATATATCAGCTTTGGTGATCATGATATGGCCGAAAACATCGTCCATCTCGTGCTGGCCCGCACGCCGGATGGCCCCGCTGGAACCAAGGGTATCTCGCTGTTTCTGGTCCCGAAATATCAGGTTGCCGAAGATGGCAGCTTCAGCAAAGCGAATGATATCAAGGTCGTATCGATCGAACATAAGATGGGCATTAATGCCTCCCCAACATGCGTTCTCGCGTTTGGCGAAGAGGGTGAATGCGTTGGCGAACTGATCGGCCCTGAATTCGGCGGCATGCGTGCGATGTTCACGATGATGAATAACGCGCGGCTAAATGTAGGCTTGCAAGGCGTTCAAATTGCCGAAGCCGCAACGCAGAAAGCTATCTGGTTTGCCCGTGAACGGGTTCAATCGGCCAAAGCAAGCGGACCCTCGCGCGAGTCCGTTGCGATTGTCGAGCATCCCGATGTCCGCCGCATGCTGCTGCGTATGAAAGCGGGCACGCAAGCAATACGCGCCTTGCTCTATCTGGCCTCCGGCTATGTTGACCGCGCCACGCTGGGCGAAGCTGGAGCGCAGGAGATGGTTGATCTGCTGACCCCTCTGGCCAAGACCTACGGCACCGACATGGGCAGCGAGATCGCCTCTCTGGGTATTCAGGTACATGGCGGGATGGGCTTTGTTGAGGAAACCGGCGCAGCCCAATTTTATCGCGATATCCGTATTGCCGCGATTTACGAAGGAACCAACGGCATTCAGGCCGCCGATCTTGTGGGGCGTAAACTCGCGATGCAAGGGAGCGATGTCATTCGGAATCATCTCGCGGCCATTTCCCAAGACGCCAGCGACCAGCCGGGTCTTTCGGCATTGAGCGCGGCCTGCACTGAAGTGACCGAATATATGTTGAACGCAAGCGTGGATGACCGTCTCGCAGGCAGTTACGCCTACACCAACATGATGTCCATCGTGACCGCAGGGTGGATGATGCTGAAGCAGTTGCGGGCGGCACAAACAGAAATTGACGCCGGAGATACAAGTCCGTTCTTGAAGGCGAAGATTGTCGCCTGCCGTTATTATCTGGACGTCATGGTTCCCGAAGCCTTTGCGTTCAAAGGCAGCGCGATGGCCGGTGCCGACTTGCTCTACGCATTGGATGCTGAGGATTTGGCGGCTTGAACGACCACACGCTCAAACGCATTGCTGAGGCGCTGGAGCGGCTATCACCGCCGCCAGCACCACCGACGGACCTATCGTCCCATCCGGCCTATCATTGGAACGGCACGGCATTGGCGCCGGTACATGATTTTAAGCCACTGCCACTTGACCTTATCGTTGGTATCGACCGGCAAAAAGCCGACCTGATCGAAAACAGCAGGCGGCATGCTTCGGGCGCTGCAGCGCATGATGTCCTTTTGTGGGGTGCGCGCGGCATGGGGAAATCTGCCCTCGTCAAATCGGTGGTCGCGGCGTTGCAAGAAGAAGGCTTTTTCATCGCGCTTGTCGAGGCGGCGGCGAACCAAATCACCAGCATGCCTGCATTATTCGACGAGCTTGCCGCATCAGGCCGCCGATATCTATTGTTCGTGGACGATATCTCTTTCGAGCCCAATGACCAAAGCGCACGCCTGTTGCGGTCGCTGCTGGAAGGCGGCGTTGAAGCCCGCCCGAACAATGTCCGCTTGTGCGTGACGTCCAACCGCCGGAACATCGTCGAAAGAGAAAATGGGACGGATCCGGATACGGGCGGACGCGATGCCATCGATGATAGCCTGGCGCTGGCGGACCGGTTTGGCCTTAAGCTCGGTTTTCAATATCCCGATCAGGATGCCTATTTAAAAATGGTTGGCAGCTACGCGGCGCATTTCGACCTCGATTGGGACGAGGCCGATGCCTTAAGTTTCGCGCAAAGCCGTGGCGGCCGGTCGGGCCGCATAGCATGGCATTACACAATAGAACTTGCCGGCCGCGCGGGACGACGGATCTAGGTCCTGCCCCTAGCTTTTCGCCCGAACCCGCCAAACAATATTGCCGACATCGTCGCTGACCAAAAGCGAACCGTCCTTTGCGATCACAACCATCGTTGGCCGTCCCTGCGCTTTGCCGTCTTTGTCCAGGAACCCAGTCAAAATGTTGACCGGCTTTCCTACGGGCTCGCCTTTTGGAAAGGGCACGAAGATGACATCATAACCAGACACAGGCTTGCGGTTCCAAGAGCCATGACGCGCAACAAACGCGCCATCGGTCAGTCCAGCGCCCAATTTACCCTTATAGCCAAAAGCAAGGCCCAAGGGGGCCGTGTGCGCACCCAAGGCGTAGTCAGGGCGGCGTTCATATTCCCGCTTTTCCGGTTTCGGTGGTGAAACGCGGTGATCGGTAAAGCCGCCCCAATAATGCTGCGGCCAACCATAATCGGCACCAAATTCCACAAGGGCAAGATAATCGGGCACCATATCCGAACCAAGCATGTCGCGTTCGTTGACCACCGTCCACAGGCGTCCGCGGTTATCCCAATCGAGGCCAACAGGGTTACGCAAACCGATCGCATATGGAATTTTCTTGTCCTTCGCGATGTCATATTCGAACACCATCGCGCGGCCATTTTCGGATTCTATCCCATGTTCAGCAATGTTGCTGTTTGACCCGACCGAAATGTAAATCTTCTTTCCATCGGGCGATGCAGCAAGGTTGCGCGTCCAATGGTTGTTTGGTGCCTTGGCATTCAACTTTGTAAGCTCTTTGCCCTTCGCAGTAATATTGGTGTCGCCTGTCTTGTATGGAAAGGCCATCAATCCATCGGTGTTCGCAACATACAAAGTGTCGCCGATCAGCACCATGCCAAATGGCGAGTTCAGGCCAGTCAGGAACGGTGTTTTCAACTCCGCCTTGCCATCTCCATCGGCGTCGCGCAGCAATGTGATGCGGTTGGCAGACGGCACACCCGCGCCAGCCTTGTCCATAAGCCATTTCATGACGAACCCCTCAATACCGCCAACGTCTCGCGGCGGCGAATTTGCTTCAGCGACGAGAACATCACCATTGGGCAAGACATACATGTTGCGGGGATGGTCCAGGCTTTCTGCAAAGCGCTCGACAATCAGACCCGGCGCAGCCGTTGGTGCTTCGCCGGCTTTCCAGCGGTCAACCTCGGCAACCTTAATGGTCGGGAAAATCTGTTCGCGGCCCTCAGTGATATTGGGCTTAGGCCCGGTCACTGCATCCAACGGCAATTGCGCAAAGTCAGGGCGCGTAATGTACCATACGCCAGCAAGCGCCAACGCAATGAATATCAACATAATGTTGCGAACATGCTTCCACATTTTTCTGACCCTTATGTGCTTCGTTTACGATCAAACAACCATATCGCCACCGCGATCATGCTGCCGACAGCCATACCGATAACTAATCCGGCGGACGGTTGATCCCATGCCACACCTAAAATAGCGCCGATTAATAAACCGAGAGCGACGAAAATGCCGCCAGCAAGGCGGGGCTGATTGTTTTGTGTTTCAGACATAATCGCTCTTTGCCACCAAGTGCCGCAGCCTAGCAAGCCCGATGTTCATGCTTAATTTGCGCTAACCAATTGCTTTGACGGAAACGCGACACGCAATTTGTAATAAGGCGTTGCAGATGGGCCAATCCTCCCAGGCCTGTCTGCGCCCCAAAACAACCATCGAAAGCCACTGTCTGTATGTATCTGCCGCTCTACGTCGAACCGCGGGACGTCGCTGAAGCCACGACGTTAATGGACACATTCGGTCCCAAAGCTGGCATCGAAGCCGCCGAACGCGCGATAAAGAGCCGTAATGTTGGCAATCATCTGCATTACTGCCGCTGGCGCCAGATCGAACGCCTCATCATCATGCTGAGCGCGCGTACAACTTTGGGGACCATTCACTGACGGTGAAAGTCAGCTATCGTCCTCAAGCGACAGCAACGATGCGTTACCACCCGCGCTTGTTGTATCGACAGATGTCGTCCGTTCAGCGCAGAAGCGGTACAAATAATGCGGTCCGCCGGCTTTGGGACCAGTGCCTGATAAGCCTTCACCGCCAAATGGCTGGCTGCCCACCACGGCGCCAATCATCGACCGGTTGATGTACAGATTGCCTACGCGGGCAAGGTTTTCGACCAATGCACTGCTGCCCGCAATCCGGCTGTGCAGCCCCATCGTCAGACCAAATCCCTTGGCATTCACCCGCGCGACTGTCGCCTCCAGCTCTCCAGCCTTCCATGTTGCAACATGCACCAATGGGCCAAACCATTCGCGGTTCAGATCGTCCAGATTGTCCAGACGGATAACGGTTGGCGGCACAAACAGGCCTTGCGCTGGAACGTCTATCTCATGAACTATTCTGTCCTTCACCTCGGCACGATAGGCCATCAGCTTGTCATAAGAATCCCGATCAATGACAGGTCCGATGTCGGTCGAGGGATCAGCGGGATCGCCAACGTTCAACGTGTCCATCGCGCCGCGCAGCATCTCAAGCGTATGTTCTGCGATATCTTCCTGCAGAAGCAATAACCGCAACGCCGAACAACGCTGGCCCGCCGATTGAAAGCCAGAGATGATGATATCGCGAACGACTTGCTCGGACAAAGCCGTGGAATCGACGATCATGGCGTTCAAGCCACCCGTTTCGGCAATTAGCGGCACCAATGGTCGCGCATCATCAGCGAGCAAATTGCGCGCAATGGCCTTTGCCGTGGGAACGGACCCAGTAAACACCACGCCAGAAATGCGGACATCGGCGGTCAGGGCCGCGCCAACGTCGCCACCGCCGGTAACAATCTGCAGCACATCTTCGGGAACGCCGGCTTCATGTGCCAGCGCCACTGCGAATTGCCCAATGGCGGGTGTTTGCGGGGCAGGCTTCGCGACCACGGTGTTGCCTGTGACCAATGCTGCCGCCACTTGTCCCAAAAATATCGCTAGCGGGAAATTCCATGGTGCGATGGCGACCCAGACACCCCTGCCTTCGTGCCGCAGAACATTTCGTTCGCCCGTCGGGCCGGGCAATTCCACCGCGCACAAATCGGCACGTGCGCGCGCAGCATAATAACGGCAAAAATCAATCGCCTCGCGCACTTCGGAGAGCGCGTCGGGGATCGTCTTGCGCGCCTCTTGCACCAAAACAGCCATTAAACGGCTGCGGTTTGTCTCAAGCAGGTCGGCCAGTCGTTCCAGACAGTCCGCGCGTTCGTCCAATGGGATATTTGACCATTCCGGATAGGCGGCAAGCGCCGCCGTGACAGCACCTTCTGGTGAAGCTGTTGTCTGGTTGCCCAATGGTACCGGGCGCGCGATGTCCGCTGCAGTTTCTTGCAAAATCACCGCATCATCAAGGTCAATGCCAAGGCTATTCGTCCGTTCTGGCTGAAACAGATCCGCAGGCGCAGCGATCGCTGGGTGCCCTGTGCCGCCAACCGCCATGATTTTCTCTACCGGATCGGCGAGCAGTTCATCCTCACTGATGGATTGATCCGCCAGTTGGTGGACGAAACTGCTGTTTGCGCCATTTTCCAGCAGTCTGCGGACCAGATAGGCGAGCAAGTCGCGATGTCCGCCTACCGGCGCGTAGGTGCGGCATTGATAGCCCTCTTCGCGCACAAGACGCTCAAACAGTCCCTCGCCCATTCCATGCAGGCGTTGAAATTCGAAATCGCGATTGTTCCCCGCCCATTGCAAAATCGTCGCGACGGTAAGCGCGTTATGCGTTGCAAATGCCGGGCGAATTTTGGCGGCTTCAAACATATCTTTGGCGCACGCAAGGTAGGACACATCGGTTGCGGGCTTGCGGGTAAACAATGGGAAGTCGGTTAGTCCGCGTTCCTGCGCATGTTTGATCTCGCTGTCCCAATAGGCACCTTTGACGAGGCGCACTTGCATGATGCGTGATGTGTCATTGCCCAATGCATTGGCCCATGCGATGACGGGGCGGGCGCGTTTGGAATAGGCTTGCACCGCCATGCCTAAGCCATCCCAGCCGCGCAGTGCACGATCACGGGCGACGCGCTCAATAATATCTAAGCTCATTTCCAGTCGCGCGGCTTCTTCGGCATCAATGGTGAGCTGCACGCCAAGCGAGGCAGCAGAACGCGCCAATTGCGTGATCATATCGGCCAATTCTGGAACGCATGTTGCACTCTGCGCGGTTTCGTATCGCGGGTGCAGCGCCGACAGCTTTACAGATACGCTATGCCCGCGCGCCGCATTGCGACCGACGGCTGCGATGGCCGCCGCGTAGGATTCGAAATATCGTTCTGCGTCATTTTTGGTTCGCGCAGCTTCCCCAAGCATATCGAAACTGGCGGTGAAGCCACGGTTGTCTTTTGATTCCATCCGCTTGATGGCTTCGTCAATATCGCGGCCCATCACGAAGACTTGGCCCATGAGCCGCATCGCCGCGCCAACGGCCTGACGCACAAATGGCTCGCCTGCCTTTGCAATCAGGCGCTTCAACGTGCTTGTGCTGTCACCCAGAACGGCTTTGCCGAGGACAAGCCCCCAAGTTGCGCTGTTCACCAGCAAGCTCGATGACTGCCCCTTATGATTGCCCCATTCCGCTTCGGTCAGCTTGTCGGCAATCAACAGATCAGCCGTCTGGGGATCGGGCACACGCAAAAACGCCTCCGCAAGCGAAAGGAGCGCCGTGCCCTCCTCCGTTCCGAGACGATATTCCTGCAGGAACTGGTTCACCCACCCATCGGCTTGCACCTGGCGCAAATCGGCCAGCAGGGTCCGCGCGGTGCGTACAACTTCGGCGCGCGCGGTGCCATCGACAGCAGCGGCGACCACCAATGGCGCGAGCACTTCTGGTTCAGACCTGCGATGAAAGGGCCGGATGGCGGTTCGTGCGGATTCGAGTGATGAAGTCATTGCGGCGCTTTGCCGGATAAAGCGCAGGCAGACAAGTTTCAGTTGAAACGAAAAAGCCAGCCCTCGGGTGAAGGCTGGCGCATTGGATTCAGGCTCATAGCTGACATTGGGTTCCGCCCGGATGTGAATGAGGTTCAGGGATCACATCCGGACGAAAGGCTGAGATTTTAACGGTAGCGGCGGCAATTGCTGTCCGACTTGTCGATTGCACGGCCAGCCAAGGCCCCGACGGCTGCACCAATGATGCTGCCTTCGGTTTTGTTACCACGACGGGAGATTTCGTTCCCAAGCAGACCGCCTGCAACTGCACCGATGAGGGTGCCGCCCGTACCCTTGTCGCAACGCGCATCGCCGCGGTAGGCATTGTTGCGATAATAGCGGTCACCACGACGATATTCGCGACGGTCATCGCGGTCATAACGGTCACCGCGGCTGTAATAGCCATCATCATTGCCATGGCGGGCCAAAGCTGGTGTGGCGGAAAATCCGGTTACGGCCGTAGCTGCAAGTACCAGCGCACCGATGCTTTTTTTCAAATTTCTCACGTTCGATACTCCGTTGGTTTCAGGTTCGGCCCGCATTGGGCAATTCGGCGATTTGCTTTGCCAATAATTGCCTTATGAACATGCGCGATTGACCGAATGCTGAATGTGTCTGTTATCACTCGTTCATATTCAGCCCTTAATGATGAACGCGCTTGGGAGTTTTATGCCACCGAAGATTAAGCGTCTTGCGCTGGGCATCGGACTCGCATGTGTCGCTGTCGGCGGCGTCCGGACGATTTATCCAAGTGACAGCCAAGATATCACGCTCAAGCCCCTAACGCTCAATCCGGACAATCCGGCAATGCGCAAGGTGGGGGAACTGGAGTTTATAGCGGCATGGGAACTGCGCAGCCGGAATGACGACTTCGGCGGAATTTCCGCGCTTACGGCACTCAAGGATGGCCGTTTCGTTGGCATAGGCGATGCAGGCACGATAATTGGATTTGGACTTACAAATCATGCCAGCACAAATCGGCCGTTTATCGCGCCGCTCCCTAACTTAAACGGACCAGAGACCAACTATAAGGATCGCGACAGCGAAGGCATTGCCTATGACCCCGACAGCGATCAGTTTTGGGTAAGCTTTGAGGCGCATCACGCCATTCGGCGCTATTCCGGTTCCTTTGCGCATTCTACTGGCATTGTGCGCCCAGCGGCCATGCAGAACTGGCCAAAGAATAAAGGCGCAGAAAGCCTGATCCGGCTTAAGGACGGCCAGTTCATCATTATCGCCGAAAGCGTAGACGACGGGACGCACCCTGCCCTCCTGTTTTCCGGCGACCCAGTTGAGCGGGGTAGCAACATCACCCAGTTCCGCTTTCGTCCGCCCACGGGCTATCGCGTCACGGACGGCGCGGAGTTACCCGACGGACGAATCGCATTGGTCAATCGTTCGATTGGATTTCCGCAGGGCTTTTCCGCGAAAGTATCGCTGTTCAACCCAAATGACATCGGCACAAGCGCGGTCGCAGCGGGAACGGTAATCGCTTCACTGGCTTCTCCGTTGTTGGTCGACAATCTGGAAGGCATTGCGGTCACAACCGAGGGGCCGCGGGTTTACCTTTGGCTTATTTCCGACAATAATTTCAGCATTTTTCAACGGACGATATTGATGAAGTTCCGGCTGCCCTCTGCCCCGGACAAGAAAAAACCGGAGGCAGTTTCTGCCCCCGGCTTTGATTCGCTTTAGCTAAAGGCTGCAAACGCAGCCGCCAGGCTTACGCCGCAGCTTTTTGCTTCTTGGCGATTTCTTTTTTCACCTTGCGCGCGTTTGTCGAGAGCTTCTCGTCCGAAGTCTTCAACAACCAGTTGTCGAGACCGCCAACATGCTCAACCGAACGCAGACCGTGGGTCGAAACGCGGAACTTGTAGCCCTGCTCAAGGGCATCCGACAACAAAGTGACATTCTGCAGGTTAGGCAGGAATGTACGCTTGGTTTTGTTGTTGGCGTGGCTCACATTGTTGCCGACCAGACGGCCTTTACCGGTGAGTTCGCAGATGCGCGCCATGATGTATGTCCTGTATAAAAAAGTGTATGCGGAATCACTGTCCCGCGAAAGTCGCTGCCCCTAACGCTCCACACCGAAAAGGTCAAGCCGATGTGTGGTCAAAAGCAGTAATCTACGCTAGCAAAATAACATGCCCTTGTCCAAAGCCCGCGAAATGATGAACGAAGC